>NZ_JAAHGN010000898.1:0-3192 GCF_010672485.1 Moorena sp. SIO2C4
TGCGGTTAGCGGTCAGCTTATTTTATTCAAAAGCACCATCTGCGTGGTACAGGCTTTGGCCTTGGCCGTTGGCCACGCTACGCGAATGGCCACGCTGTGCGAACGACGCTGTGAATAACCCTGCAGGCTTCGATGCTGTGATATAGCGCTACGCGCAAGTCAGAAGTCAGAAGTAAGCTATGACTAAGTTTCGGAGTTTAGGAATTGTCTTACATCTGAATGCGTAGTGCTATAACCCATAAGCTGATCACTGAAAGCTGAAAGCTGAAAGCTGAAAGCTGAAAGCTGATAGCTGATAGCTGATAGCTGATAGCTGATAGCTTACATAGGGATGCAGCGCAATAGCAATTAAAAATAGCAATTAGCAATTCATCAATGACGAACTATCAGTTCAAGTTTCACCCATACCAGCGTCCCTTTAAGCATCCGTTGTCTACTAGTCATGGCAAATGGACAGTCAGAGAAGGTATCATTCTTAGCCTTAGTGATGAAATAGGGAACATTGGCTGGGGTGAAATTGCTCCTATCCCTTGGTTTGGTTCGGAAACTCTGGAACAAGCCTTTAATTTTTGCGAGCAATTACCTCAGGAGATTACTACAGAGGAGATTTTCGCCATTCCTGCTCAACTCCCCTGCTGTCAATTTGGGTTTGAATCGGCTTGGGAGCTAGTGATTGGCAAAGGACTTTGGACAAAGGACTTTGAACAAAGCAAACAACACTACAGTTACCTGTTACCGAGTAATCAAGCAGCAAAACAGTCCTGGGAAGCTCCCTGGAATCAGGGATACCGAAGCTTTAAATGTAAAATTGGTATTGCTCCGATTGAGGATGAAGTCAAGAGAGTTCAGGAGTTGGTTGAAGCAATACCTGCTTCTGCCCAATTGCGTTTGGATGCCAATGGGGGATTGACTAAACAACAAGCTGAGCAGTGGCTGATGGTATGTGACACTATTGGAGCCGTTGAGTTTATCGAACAGCCGCTACCTCCAGAGCAGTTCGATGTGATGTTGGAGATGAGCCACAACTATTCGACTGCGATCGCATTGGATGAATCTGTGGCAACCCTTGACCAACTTGAACATTGTTACCAGCGGGGATGGCGAGGAATTTTTGTGATTAAAGCTGCGATCGCAGGTTCTCGGAAACGACTACGGCAGTTTTGCCAAACCTATCCGATTGATACCGTGTTTTCATCCGCCTTGGAAACTACCATTGGTCAACAAGCGGTTCTACAGTTAGCAGCAGAACTCTCTGACCTCAAGCGAGCTGTAGGTTTTGGTGTCAACCATTGGTTTAATGAAGGTTTAACCTTAGATGGTTGAAGGTTTGATGGTTGAAGGTTTGATGGTTGAAGGTTTGATGGTTGAAGGTTTGATGGTTGAAGGTTTGATGGTTGAAGGTTTGATGGTTGAAGGTTATTGGGTGTTAAGGTGATTTGGTTAGATGGTTGAAGCTTTAAAGAGTAAATGTGGGGAAGATTCATACGTCCAACAGCCCCTAAGCTATGTCCAACAACGTTCTGGTGAACAATGGCTGATTGGTTATGATAGCCAGCAACTTCACCAACTCATTGAGCAATACTATCAGCAATTCTCCCAACTTTCCCAGGAAAAAGCACCGAAAATTCTTTTAGTAGAGCAAAGTCCTATTAAATTTATCGCCGCTTTCCTAGCTGCTGTTTCCAGTAATTGTCATGTCTTCTTAGGGAATCCCCACTGGGTACAACCAGAATGGCAACAAGTCCTTAACCAAATCCATCCCGATCTAATTATCGGAGAATTAGCCAGTATCATTGAGCCATCAAAACTCAATAATAAACACTCAACACTCAATATTAAATATAAATTATTCAATAATCAGCCCTCAGCACTCATTATGATTCCCACAGGGGGCTCATCTGGCAAAATCCGCTTTGCCATTCACACTTGGGAAACCTTGATGGCATCAGTAGCAGGGTTTCATCACTATTTTGGGAACAAGCCAGTGAATTCCTTTTGTGTCTTGCCTCTGTATCATGTCAGTGGTTTGATGCAGTTTATGCGATCGCTAACCACCGGTGGACGTATGGTGATTTTGCCCTTTAAAGCCCTCAAAGCTGGCAAAGGACGAGATATTGATCCCAAAGAATTTTTTATCTCTCTGGTACCGACTCAACTAGCCAAGCTGATCAACCAAGATGCGGTTGACTGGTTATCCCGCTTTCGGACAGTGTTGTTAGGGGGTGCTCCGGCTTGGGAATCCCTATTAACACAAGCAAGACAAGATCGTATTCCTTTAGCTCTCACCTATGGCATGACCGAAACCGCTTCTGGTGTAGTGACCCTTAAACCTGAAGATTTCCTCAGTGGTAACAGTGCTAACAGTGCTAACAATAGTTGTGGTCAGGTGTTACCCCATGCCAAGGTGACAATTCGCAATGGTACTGGGGAAATCGTGGAGGCGCTCTCTACCGGTGTGATTACTATTGAGGCAAAGTCCTTATTCCATGGCTACTATAGCGCTAGTAAAAATATCGCCCTAGAGTCTGAGCTAAGTAAATTTCCCAACAGAGTCCAAACGCTACAATCCGACGATTTAGGATATTTCGATCAACAGGGTTACTTATATACTGTTGGGCGTCGCAGTAACAAAATTATTACCGGTGGTGAAAATGTGTTTCCCGCTGAGGTAGAACAGGTAATTCGTGGCACAGGGCTCGTCAGTGATGTTTGTGTGATTGGCTTACCCGATGACTATTGGGGTCAAGTAGTAACCGCTGTTTTTGTACCTAGTTCCGATCAGGTTTCTGTTGCGATGGTGCAACAGAACGTAGAGGGGAATTTGAGTAAATTCAAGTGTCCTAAGGATTGGGTGGCGGTAGAATCTTTACCGCGCAATGGTCAAGGGAAATTGAATTATGAACAGGTGAAAGTTATTGCGCGAGACTGTTTAAGTTAATCTAAATTGTTAAGCTGGGGATAAATGCGATTGGCCTACGGCCACGCTGCGCGAACGCTTCTTGATAGTATAGCACTACCCATTCAGATGTTTGACATTCATAAACTCCAAAACTTAGTCATAGCTTACTTCTGACTTCTGACTTCGTTAGAGTCGATGCCTGGTATTACCCAGGGCACCTCTCCTTCAAATCTGGGCGTGCGACTTTCACCGCACCCAGCTCCTAGATATCCTGACCTTTCGGTCTGCTTCCG
>NZ_JAAHGN010000899.1:0-3192 GCF_010672485.1 Moorena sp. SIO2C4
TCATTAAAAACGTATGGATCCTAATAGATACCGAAAACCAGTAAAGCAAACCTTAAAGATTAAAAAGTACCGTGGGGCACACGGAAACTGAGTAAACTCAACGCTTAGGGAGATAAGCCCACTGGGGTTAGTTAAATTAGGCTAGGTATTTGGTTTTTAAACGGGTACTCGGCTTAAGTATTGCCTTTGACGGATAGCTAATTTTAAGGCATGTCGAGGAACTAAGAATCCCCGCTCATAAGCGGGCGGGGAGTGTCAAATCGGAACTAAGATATGGCAAATAGCTGGTGGGAAATTCAAATTTTGTGCGACTCTGCCTTAGAGGATTTAATCTTCTGGCGACTAGAAAAGTTTGGTTGTCGAGGAATGTCCAGCCAGCTTAAGGGACATTCTCAACTAGTGCTTGCTCACTTACCCCAAATACAAGCACAGCTGTTGGATTTGGCCGCCCTTGCCCTTTGGGTAAATCAGGACGCCCTTACTGTAGGGCTGCCAGTACCCATAACTCGGTGGCACCTGATTGATGAGGAAGATTGGGCAAGTAGTTGGAAACAATACTGGGAACCCCAAGAAGTTGGCGATCGCTTTTTGATCTATCCCGCTTGGCTACCTTTACCAGACCCTTCCGAACGGATGTTGTTACGCCTTGATCCTGGAGCAGCATTTGGCACAGGTACCCATCCCACCACTCAGTTATGCCTGGAAGCATTAGAGATGCGTCTAGGCTTCAGCAGTGATCAGGACAATGTGGTAGTGGATATTGGCTGTGGTTCGGGCATTCTCTCCATTGCCTCGGTGTTGTTAGGGGCTACAAAGGTCTATGGCGTCGATACTGACCCCTTAGCAGTGGGTGCTGCCCGCAACAACCGCTCTCTTAACAACATGTCTGACCAGGATCTGGTGATAGAACAGGGTAGTCTAGAAACCTTGTCTAAGCTTACTAATGGTGAACCAGTAGATGGAATCCTCTGCAACATTCTGGCAGAGGTAATTATTGATTTAATTCCACTAATGAGTGCTATAGCGAAACCCACTAGCTGGGGAGTTATCAGTGGTGTGTTATTAGATCAGGTGAAACCAATTGCTGATACCCTAGAACAAAATAACTGGATTGTCGCCACCCTCTGGAAGCATCAGGATTGGTGTTGTTTTAATATTCGGCGTTCTTAATTAGTTATTCTTCATGCAAGTTGTTGGATAGCCTGTTGGATACGGGTGCGCACTGTTAAATCGGTTTCAGTCTTGAACATTTGGGCTAAATGAGTTTTGATAGTCTCAGCCAGCTCTGGATAGGTGACGACTACAGCAGTAGCTAGACCTTGCAATCCTACTACGGAAGAATAACGAACTACCCATTCTGAGTCTTGGCAGGTTAGCAGTAGTGTTTTAAAAGCTTGCTCTTGGGCAGCAGGAATTTTATTTCTAGGCATATCGTCCCAGTCCAGATTGCCCAGACCTTTTGTAGCAGCTCGACGGACGCTCATAGCAAAGTCAGTTTCAGCAGCTTCGATTAAGGTATCGAAGGCTCTAGGATCGCCAATACCTGATAGTGCGCGGATTGCCCAGGCTCTACCTCCGTAGTTATAGTCATCAATTAGGTTTAGCAATTGCGCTACTGCTGTTTTCCCGAATCGCACTATCCCACCAGCAGCTAATTCTGCTGCACCTGGGTTATTGTAGCTAAAAACTGCAATTAAAGTGGGGATTGCAGCTTCTAAATGGGCATTAGCCAGGATTCTCACTGCTTTTACTAAACTATAGGCAGAATCTGCCTCTCTCACAGCTCGAATTAATTCTTGCTCTTGGGTTGTGTTGGTCATGCAGGGGTCTAATATCAAGTCTGGTTGAATACCAATAATCTTAGGGGAGTGTGGGGAGATGGGGAGATGGGGAGATTTTTATTAAGGGTAATTATCCTGATATGATATAAGCTTAAAGGTTGTTTGCCCTAGGTGTTTCCTTCGGCTAGGTTCAAAGCAATAGGTTCAAGGCAAAAAGTAAAAGTATTAAAACTTGCCAGTTGTAACGTAATGGTTAGATAAAATTATTTCAGATTTCATACTTCAGATTTCATACTTCACACTTCAGAGAAGACCATCCATCAAATTCATAATTCTAATTGCAGTCTCCGATAGGTGGCAACCATCAGTGGGATGGCTTTCTAAGTAATTCTCTAGAATTCCTTTGAGCGCGATTAACCTGAGACTATTTTCTGCCCAGGTCTTAGCGATCGCATCTGCTGCTGGTAAATAACCAATTGCCCCGAGATCGGAAAGAGCTGCCCGCCTCAGTTGCACTTGATTAGCACTCAAAGCTTTGATTAAAGGTTCAACATAAGTAGGGTTTTGAGTTAGCTGGTACATCGCCCGTGCGGCGGCATACTGTTCCAACTCGTTGGGATGTTCTAGGAATATTTCAATCAGGTCAATCGCTTCAGTTACACCAAGATTCCCCAAAGCTTCGATCACAGCATTGTAGGGTTGGGCGAGGTGGGGACATCCCGGTATAGGTTGGGCTGCTGATAAACCTCCGTCTAGGAGTTTGATCAGCTTGGGAATACAGGTACGATCTTCTAACATCGCTAAAGATTGTACCGCTGCTTCCCTAACATAAAAATCCGGGCAGTCTAAACAATCAATCAGCGCAGGCACAGCTCGATGGTCTCCTAGTTTGCCCAGTGCCCTGGCGGCATTCCGGCGCAGAGGATATCCTCCTAATTCTGTCTGGTTCTGCTGATCTTGTAGCGCAGCAATTAGGGCATCAATTGCCAGTGGTTCCCGGACTCGGAACTTTCCTAGCCACCATGCTGCATAATAGCGAAGCCCCTGGTCGTTTCCTTTTAGATTTGCGATCGCTTGCTCTACAGTTAAAGACTCAGAGTTATCAGTCTCAACATCATTCTTAAGACTAGGCTGCAACATTGAAACTTGTTAATTTAAACTTGTTAATTTTAATTTTACGCACGCTCCTGTCTCCTGTCTCCTCAAAAAACCTACCAATTTCTTACTTTATCCTTTTACTTGGTAGATATAGGGTACCTAAATCAATTGTGAGCATTTTTGATGCCATATTCCCTACTCCCTACTCCCTGCTCCCTGCTCCCTTTGCTATAGACAAACTACATAGATAAAACAATGCCCGGAAAGGTCAGCAGATGCTAGTTCTTGCTAACACCTGCTGACCTTTCCAGGA
>NZ_JAAHGN010000009.1:0-19088 GCF_010672485.1 Moorena sp. SIO2C4
TATTTAAGTAGTCGGACACAATTAAATTTATAGCGCTACGGGCAGGCAAGAGGCAAGAGGCAATAGGCAATAGGCAATAGGCAATAGGCAATAGGCAATAGGCAATAGGCAATAGGCAATAGAGAATGCCGATCGCTATCGACATGATTTTTTGGTCATAACTCCCAAACTAGTCTATAAAAAAATTGTAATTATAGTGTAATTATTCAGATAATATAACATTTTTATCTTGGAGGATACATTTGTGTCTATACCTATCATCACTCTTCACCGGGGAAATTATCTTCACTTACTCTATAGTTTAGCTCAAGCTAAAAAAACTAATCCTAAATCGGACATTTTTTTAATTGGAGATGAGAGTAACCAGTGGATTAATTTCGTGAATCATGAAAATATAAAAGATTATTATAGTAGTGCTAAAAAATTTTAATATCTGTATGCGGACAATCACCATAAAAACACAAAATACATCTTGTAAAACTTATAGTACAAGAAGTATCTAAGTTTTAATTACCCCGATAATCCCCTACAACTGTTACTGGACATGAGATAAATTATTGATAATAGAAACCTCCAAGCTTCTGTCTTAAGAAACCAACAGTCGTAAAACTCATGAATAATACCCAAATCACTGATACCCTCTCTATTGGCGATCGCTGCCCACTCACCCTGATTGGTGGTCCCTGTGTCATTGAATCGGAAGACTTTACCTTAAAAATGGCAGAGGAGATCCGCAAAGTATGCGATCGCTTGAATATTCCTTTGATCTTCAAGTCTTCCTTTGACAAAGCCAATCGAACTTCAATAAACTCCTTTCGGGGACAAACTCTAGACAGAGGTCTAGAAATTCTCCAGAAGGTCAAACAGAAGGTGGGTGTGCCAGTGCTTACCGATATCCACGGAAGTCACCAAGCTGCAACTGTTGCTGAAGTAGTCGATGTCCTGCAAATCCCAGCTTTTCTGTGTCGCCAAACTGACTTACTAATCGCTGCGGCTGCTACAGGTAAGGCAATTAACGTCAAAAAAGGTCAGTTTCTTGCCCCTTGGGATATGAAGCATGTGGTCAGCAAACTGGAAGCTGGGGGAGCCAAGAATATTTTACTCACTGAGCGGGGTACTAGTTTTGGTTACAATACCCTAGTGGTAGACTTTCGCTCCCTCCCTCAGATGCGCGAGTTAGGTTATCCTGTGGTTTTTGATGCCACTCATAGCGTCCAGATGCCAGGAGGAAAGGGAGATAAGTCTGGTGGACAGCGACACTTTGTTCCCTATTTGGCCAGAGCTGCGGCTGCGGTTGGGATTGATGCTCTGTTCATGGAAATTCATGAAAATCCTGACATCGCCCCTAGTGATGGTCCGAATATGGTACCCTTGGCCGAACTGGAAAATGTGCTAAAGGGAATTCTGAATGTTCGTGCGGGTTTGGACACTACAACTGGGGTAAATTTGCCATGAACAAAATCCCTGAAGCTGAATTACAAGCACGTTTATCCCAGGTCAAACTGCTAGCCCTAGATGTGGATGGTGTCATGACCGATGGCGGACTTTACTACACAGAAAGCGGTGAAGAACTCAGAAAGTTTAATGTCAAGGATGGCATGGGAATCAAGCTACTGCAACAGACTGGAATTGAGGTAGCTGTTATTACCAATAGCAGTTGTAGGGCAACCCGACATCGAGTCCAAAAGCTAGGAATCAAGTACAGTTTTTTTGCGGTTGAAGATAAGTTAGCTGTCCTCAAAGAACTCTGTGAACAGTTGAGTTTATCTCTTTCCCAAGTCGCCTATGTTGGTGATGATATCATTGATTTACCAGTTCTGGAAGCTGTAGGATGTCCCTTAACTGTTGCTGATGCGATGCCAGAAAACCGAGACTGTGCTGTGTATGTTACCAGATTAGCAGGTGGGCAAGGAGGGGTTCGAGAAATATGTGAGCTCTTGATGAAAGTACAGGTTTAAGGTAAGCATTTAGCTATAAGCTACAAGCTATCAGCAGTCAGCGGTCAGCGGTCAGCGGTCAGCCATTCGCGAATGGCTGACGTAACAGAGATTAAACCAATGCTTACTTGTTTTATTTAAAAGCTGAGAGCTGAGAGCTGAGAGCTGAGAGCTGATACCTGATAGCTGATAGCTGAATGCTTACGCCCCTGCAGCTTAGAACTTAAACTCTACAGCTGAACCAAAAGCTCAGTTTATGCCCACTGGAAGTATAGAATACTATCCCGATTCAAAAAATAACTTCTGAAAGGGTTAGTAGGCAATGCTTCTCAAGTAGAAGTCTCGGATAATACCAAATCGGCGTTAAAAACCCCCTTTATAGTTTAGTCCTTGAGGTGCGGACGAAAGTTTGTGGACGCGCGACTTCGTTCTCGTCTGGGCTAAAGGGGGGTTATCAAAGCGGATTGGCTATGACTTTGCAAGCCTTCAGCTTGGGAGGGTTAAGACTTTTGTCTGTTAACCAGGAGCAACGCTGAATATTCCCATAAACAAAATGACTAATCCTAAACTTGTTAAACGCATCATTACCTGTCAAGGCAGCATTCAACTAGTGACTGCCTTATCAGTCCTTAGTTACAGAGAAAAAGAGCAAAAAGACCTTAATATTAAATACGAAGACTACCTTGTTATTTATCATCTCTATTCTCCCCCAGGGCAAATTGATGAATTTGCCGCCTTTATCAAAACTATAGCAGAGTTAGTGGGTGAGTGGCATAAAATTGTGTACATCACCCCTGAGCAGCTCAGTGATATTGAGAGTCGATTAGACTATTCCAGCCCATCAAAAATTTTCCGTATGGTCCATGAAATGGTTGGCACTAACAGGGCTGATGAAATTTACCTGTGCCGGAATTGGATGTTTGGAAATAAGCTACTTATTAATATTTACAAATCGGCACAAAAAATTTGTTACGGTGATAGTATTGGCTTTTATTTTTCAGTAAATTCAAAAGCTTTGTTTCCAGAAACTCAAGAAAATAAGCCTAATTTAATTAACTATATACAAGCCAAATATAAATCTTTATTAAATAAAGTTAAGACGATATTAAAAATAAAAACGTCCCTAAAACCTAGACTAAAATTTGATATCGGTTATTTTGTATTGCCTGACGTTTTTGGGGAATCACCTCCCATGAAAACTGTCACCTTAAATAAGGTGTGGCTTCTCGAAACTTTTCAAAAGCTGAGGGGTTTGGTAAACCCAGAATACATTCTCCAGTTTCGCAAGAACATTGCTGAGTCTCCCGTCTCAATCTTACTCACTTCAAATTTGTCTGAGGCGGGTAGAATGTCTCTGGAGAATGAAATCGCTGCTTACCGTGAATTCCTGATCTGTGAAGGTATAGAGCCAAACACAGTACTGGTGCTAAAACCCCATCCTAGAGATGACAATGTCAAACTCCAGAAGTTGGAGTATGCCCTATCTGACTTGTTTGATAAAATAATAGTTTTATCAGAACCAGACCTCTTTTTTCTGCCATTTGAGGTATTTTTTTCCGAAGCTTTCCTCCCCCTAGATTCAAGCCGAAATAATCAACCCAGGGTGTTTGCCGTCAGTACAGCTTGTCTGTCCCTAAAGCTACTGTTTAATGTTCCAAGTATTGTTGGCTTTGGCGACCAGATTACTACCAAGCTTTTCTATGAAAATTATGCAGCTGGTAGGTTGGAACACGAGGGGGAGTTAAGAGCAGCAATCAACAAAGTTGAAGTACCTGCAATCATTACCAATGGATTATCTGGCGTTGCTGAATTAAGTAATAGATAGGAGTAGAGTGGGCATCCTGCCCGCAAGGGCAAGATATCGAACGGGCAAGATGCCCATTCTACAGGTGCGACCCAAGGCCGCGAGCAATCCCTCGCGGCCTAGGAGGCGCGCACCTACTCTTAAAATCATTCTATTATTCAGCAACGTCGATTATCTTAATCTCGGCTGCAGATTTATCGCTTTGTTCGCTATTCCACTTAAGCTGTTCAGCATTTAGATTGGGATACCTAAATTCCTCAAAGGTAACGGGGAACAGGGAACAGAGAACGGGAAATAACCAATTTAAATGCACATTAGCTTCTAGCATTTATCAAAAGTACCTCACCGAGCACCATGAAAGTCCTACATATCAATCAGTCTGATATTTCTGGGGGAGCCGCGATCGCAGGCTACCGACTCCATCAAGGTTTGCTGGGTCAAGGCGCAGACTCACGCTTGTTAGTTTGGAGGCTCAAAACTAGTAGTGATCGCGTAGATTCTGCTCCCCGTTTACCGATTCTAGATAAACTAACTGACCCGATTACCCAACAACTAGGACTCTACTATATTAATAAACTGGGCACCTTTAATATTCCTAAGCACAGCTTTTACAAAAACGCCGATGTCCTCAATTTTCATGTCCTTCATGGTGCCAGTAGTGGATACTTTAACTATCTAGCAATCCCTTCATTAACTAAACGTAAACCTGCTGTGTTTACTTTCCATGATATGTGGAGCTTTACGGGACATTGTGCCTATAGCTATGACTGCGATCGCTGGAAAAGTGGTTGTGGCAAGTGTCCCGATCTAGATACCTACCCAGCTATTCCAAAAGATAACACTCATATAGAGTGGAAGCTAAAAAACTGGGCTTATAGTCACTCAAACTTAACAATTGTCACTCCCAGTCGCTGGCTTGGTGAGCAAGCTAAGCAAAGTATGCTCAACCGCTTTGGGATTCACCATATTCCATATGGTATTAATACTGAAGTCTATCAGCCTCTCGAATCCAAACAGTGCAAATCTCTACTCGGCATTCCCACGTCCAAAAAAGTTCTGATGTTTGCAGCAACAAACTTAGCAGAGAACCGCAAGGGCGGCGATTTGCTATTGAAAGCGTTGCAAAGTCTACCCCAGTCCCTCAAGGCTGAAAGTGTAGTGCTAACGTTTGGTAGTGGTGGCGAAACAATTGCTGAGACTGTTGGCATACCAGCATTGAATCTTGGTTATGCCAGCAATGATCGCTTTAAAGCCATTGCCTATTCTGCTGCTGATTTGTTTCTTTTCCCCACCCGTGCGGACAATCTTCCCTTGGTGCTGCAAGAGAGTATGGCTTGTGGTACACCCATGGTGTCTTTCAAAATCGGCGGCGTTCCCGATTTAGTACGTCCTGGTATTACTGGTTATTTAGCTCAACCAGAGGATACTCAAGATTTCTGTAATGGCATTGTGCAGCTACTGGAAGACAAACATCTACGGGAAACCATGGCACAACAGTGTCGTGCTATTGCCTTGGAAGAATACTCAATAGAGCTGCAAGCCCAGCGATATATCGACCTATATCATCAGGTCTTACAAAACTAGAATGCGATCGCATCCGTCAACAGGGGTGCATCTCATATAGCGCTACGCTTAGCGTCAGAAGTCAGAAGTCAGAAGTCAGAAGTCAGCTTAGACTTACGTTTCGGAGTTTAGGAGCGATGCAGAGGTGCGACCCGTGGCGAATTTAATTCGCCACGGGTCGCACCGCTCCCTACTCCCTACTCCCTACTCCCTACTCCCTACTCCCTACTCCCTTTGCTATATCAATTTCATGTGGTGGGTGATTAAATGTGAGCAAGATTTTTTGAAATTAGTATTAGAGAGAGCATATCAATAAATCTGGAAAAGGAAAATTCTGGTAGCCAGTATTTATATCAGTATGTATTGTTAGCTGGTCGTGAGATGTAACTATTTTAAGAGGTTATAACCTTGAAAACCATTGCTCTAATTGAGGAAAATTGGAATGGGCACCGTCCAATATACCTCAAGGTTTTCACCAAAACTTTGCTTGAGCTTGGTCATCAAGTGATAGCCTTCTGCCCAGAACCATCAGAATTGAGTGAATGGGTTGCCTTTAACTGCTCTAAGTATCAAGAGCAATTCCAGGTTTTTGAATGTCAAACACCAGAGCCTAGCTCATTTCCGATCAATGGAATTCGCGCAGCCCTGAATGCAGTAAAACGTTGGTGCTACGCCAAAGTTAGCATTCAGCATGCTTCATCGAAGATTGGTAAAGTACCCGATCTAGTGTTTTTTCCCTGGGTTGATAGTTGCTTAGCACCTTACCTGCTACACCATGTAGTAGACAGGATTTTCCCTTACCGTTGGTCTGGTCTCTATTTTCACCCTCGTCATTTGAGGCTTAAACAAAAGTTTTGGTCTATCAATAGAGGTCCTCTAAAACCTCATGCTGTTTTAAAGTCTTCTCATTGCCCAGCTATTGCTGTTCTCGACGAAGGGATTGCTAACAAATTACAAAGCAAAATCAATGGTAAAAATGTAATTACTTTTCCCGATTTTGCCGACGAGTCAGCCCCAGACTTTAATTGGTCAATCGTGAAACAAATTCAAGCCCAAGCCGATGGCAAAAAAATCATTGGATTACTAGGGGTACAATCCAAGCGCAAAGGAGTTCTGACACTTTTAGAAGTTGCTCAGCAGATGGTGAAAGAAGACTATTTTTTTGTCTTCGCTGGTCAGTTATCCAAGCAGACCTACACTTCCCAGGAGCAAGCCAGACTCCAGACTATTCTTAACTTAAAGTTACCTAACTGCTTTTTTTATTTTGAGCGTATTCCTGATGAAGCAAAATTTAACGCTTTAGTTAGTAATTGCGATATCTTATTTGCTGCCTATAATAACTTCCCCCACAGTAGCAATATCCTGACTAAAGCAGCAGTCTTTGAAAAACCTGTGATTGTGAGCAGCAACTTTTGTATGGCAGAGAGAGTTCGCAAATTTAAATTGGGTTTAAGTATCAATGAGGGGGATGTGCTGCAATGTATTTATGCTATCGGTCGCCTCTGTAGTCAACTGGAAAAATATAACCAAGAAGTGCAACCGGATTTTCAGGGTTATAGACGTCTTCACTCTACTGATCAGCTCATAGAGAAACTTCAGACTATTTTAAATAGTATTTAACAGGTCGCTATTGAAAACTAATAATTTCTAGATTAATTCTATAGATCGAGATGAAAACTCCAGTTGCGTTCATAATCTTCAAACGACCAGATACTACTGAGAGAGTATTTGAGGTAATTCGCCAAGCCAAACCTCCCAAACTTTTAGTCATTGCTGATGGACCTCGTGCCGATCGACCAGGTGAAGCAGAAAAGTGTGCTGCAGCTCGTGCAATTATTGAGCGCGTCGATTGGGATTGTGAGGTTTTGGAAAACTACTCTGATGTAAACATGGGCTGCTGTCAGAGAGTGTCAAGTGGCATAGACTGGGTTTTTAACACCGTTGAAGAAGCAATTATTCTTGAAGATGATTGTCTTCCACATCCCGATTTTTTTCCATTTTGTGAAAATCTCTTAGAGAGATATCGAGATGATGAGCGAATCATGCTCATTAGTGGTAGTAACTTTCTAGGTCAATGGAACTCTGATATTCAGAGTTATCATTTCTCATATTATACTGCAACTTGGGGTTGGGCTTCTTGGCGAAGGGCATGGAACTATTATGATATTAATATGAGTCTTTGGTCAAATCCTGAGATCAAAAATCGGATCAGGGATGTCTTGGCAAATAAAGAGCATTACAAAGCACTTAAAAAATCTATTGAATATACACTAAACGGTAAGTATGATGCTTGGGATTACCGATGGACTTTTGCAATACTTGCCCAGTCTGGATTATCAGTTGTTCCTGCTGTAAACCTGATTTCAAATATTGGTTTTGGTGAAGATGCAACTCATACCTTATCAACGGATAACGAACTAGCAAAACTTAAAACACTAAGTCTTAACTTTCCGATCCAATATAACAATTTTACAGCGGTAGATCGAGATTATGATAAAAACTATTACGAAAATTTTATTAAACGCTCGAAAATTAAAAAAATACAAAAAATATTAAAAAAGTTTTATAACCTAGGCAAAACTTGATGTCGCTGACAGCATTAAAATAAAGTTGAATTAACAATTATTTTCAAAAAAAGTTAATTCATTATATTTTTTGAAAATAATTTATTAGTTAATATTAAACTATAACTTGGTATGACAAATAAAAAATCCTGTTGAAAAGCATGATATCATTTTTTATTTATAGCATTGACAAATAAATCATCATTGGGGTTGATGATTTATGATAACACCAACTAATATTCAGATTGTTTTGATAAAGTCGTATCCAAACAATCCTTTGCCAAGAGGTCTTATGAACCAATAGTTATCTTGAGTGATGTGATTTTTATGGTAAGTATATGTTCAAACTAATAAATATAGGTTGTGGCTCTACATATTCTAATCATCCTGCGTGGACGAACGTTGATTTAGCACCACAATCATCCCATATTGATAATCATGATATCAGGAAAAATTTGCCCTACCCTGATGCTTATTTTGATGCTTGCTATAGTTCTCATGTAATAGAACACCTCAAGCAGCATGAAGCTGATCAACTTATGGCTGAGTGTTGGCGTGTTCTTAAGCCACGGGGAATAATTAGGGCAGTTGTCCCTGATCTAGAATCAATAGCTAGAAATTATATCTCTACTCTAGAACAGGTTGAGTCTGGTCTTACGGAAGCAGAGGCTAACTATGACTGGATAATGTTAGAACTTTATGACCAGACAGTTCGCCACGTTAAAGGTGGTGAAATGGCTAGTTATCTAGCTGACTCTAATCTTACTAATAAAGAGTTTATAGTATCTCGTATCGGTAGCAATGCCGATCTATTTTTGGATAAAAACTCTGAAAAACAATCATTGATAGAGCGACTAGCATCTAAGGATGCCTATTGGTTTTACAAAACCTTTAGAAGCTTTAATCTCAGAAATAGTATTGCCAAATATCTAGTGACTCTGATCGCAGGCAATGAAGCACGACGGGCATTTGAAGTAGGGTTGTTTCGGAATTCAGGTGAAATTCATTATTGGATGTATGACCGCTTTTCTTTACGACGACTGCTTGAGCGCTCAGGATTTGTGGAGGTGCGCGTTTGTAGTGCTGATTCAAGCCGTATTCAAGATTTTAATAGCTACGGTCTAGATATGGTTGATGGCAAAGTGCGTAAACCTGATTCACTATTCATGGAAGGTATTAAACCATGAAGACTCTAATTGTTAGTAGTTTCGATATATCTGGTGGAGCTGCTCGTGCTGCCTATCGATTACATCAGGGCTTGCAAAGCATTAATTTAGATTCCCAAATCCTAGTGCAGGAAAAATTTAGTCATGATCAAACAGTAATTGGACCGACAATCAAGTTGAAAGAGGGCCTAGCCAGGATGAGATGGACGTTTGGCGCTTTACCTCAAAAGCTTTACCCTCAACGGGAAGATACCACGTTTACTACCCAGTGGCTTCCCGATGCAGTTGTCCCCAAAGTTGCCCGACTTCAGCCCGATATTATTAATCTCCATTGGATTTGTGCTGGCTATGTGCAAATTGAAACCATTGCGAAACTAAAGCGACCGATTGTTTGGACTCTTCATGATATGTGGCCATTCACAGGGGGATGTCACTACAATCACGATTGCGATCGCTATACAGCCTCCTGTGGTGCTTGTCCTCAACTTCACAGCAGCAAAGACTGGGATTTATCCCGTTGGGTATGGCAGCGCAAAGCCAAGGCTTGGAGAAATCTTGACCTGACGGTTGTCGCCCTTAGCTCATGGTTAGCCAAATGTGCCAGTGCCAGTTCCCTTTTCCAGGATCTGCGCATTGAGCTAATTCCCAATGGGATTGATACTCAAAAATACAGACCCATCCATCAGCAGGTAGCGCGAGAATTACTTAGTTTGCCCCAGGATAAGCAACTTATTCTGTTTGGAGCAGTAAATGCCACTAGTGACAAACGAAAAGGGTTTGAATTGTTACAACCAGCGCTGCAAGAGCTGAGCCAATCCGGGTGGCGAGATCAACTAGAGTTGGTTATTTTTGGTGACTCTCAGCCAGACAATCCACCTGAGTTTGGTTTTAAGACTCACTACTTAGGTACATTGAGCGATGATCTCTCCCTAGCACTAGTCTATGCAGCAGCAGATGTATTTGTTGCCCCTTCCCTTCAAGATAACTTGCCAAACACAGTGATGGAAGCGATCGCCTGTGGAACTCCTTGCGTCGCCTTCAACATTGGCGGGATGCCCGATCTGATTGATAGGCAATAGGCAATAGGCAATAGGCAATAGGCAATAGGCAATAGGCAATAGGCAATAGGCAATAGGCAATAGGCAATAGGCAATAGGCAATAGGCAATAGGCAATAGGCAATAGGCAATAGGCAATGCTGACTTTTAAAGTCTTAATTCTAAATTCTACATTCTACATTCTACATTCTATAAAACATTTTTAAAACCCTTGACAAACAAAGCTATAATCATTACCATAATCAATATAAACCCATTGAACGTTTTCACAATGTCAGAAAAATTTACTCGCAATTTCAAGAAAAAACCGACTCAGCACACTCTCAAAGGTCCTCGTGAATCAGTAATAAATAGTATGCACATGCTTTATTCCCTAGGTTATGCGGAGATTGCCGAGTGGACACCTCTAGAACCGACCGATATTCCAGGAGAAGTAATGACTACTATGATCAAGTATTGGTTGTTGCCATAACACCTTAAATTTCTGGGGGGTTTTCCCCCCGGTGGCCTTGGGTTTCGGAGTCTTGATGCAGTCGCTCATGGGGGAAACCACGCCAGTTGCTCATGGGGGGAACCCCCAAGACCGCACTGGCTCCCCAAGACCGCGCTGCATCGCAATTTCTGACATATGTGATTGCCATAGCCGTGGATAGTATTTCTACGGCTATTTTTTTTTGGAATTAAGAATCGGGAATCGGGAATCGGGAATTGGGAATCGGGAATCGGGAATCGGGAATCGGGAATTGAGAATTGAGAATTGAGAATTGAGAATTAAGAATTAAGAATTAAGAATTGAGAATTAAGAATTGAGAATTAAGAATCCCACACTCCCCCTTTGACCCTAAATGTAAAAACCTACCCCCGACTCCCGACTCCCGACTCCCGACTCCCGACTCCCGACTCCCGACTCCCGACTTCAGACTTCTGACTTCAGACTTCAGACTTCAGACTCCCTATTCCCTACTCCCTTTGCTATCATTTAAATCTGCAACTGGCATTCTTCCATGAGCCGCCAATCCAGTGTCCGAAGCGTTCTAGGACTTCTTTTCCTATCCAGCCTCACCATTAGCCTGTGGCTCGGTGATCTTCCCGCTACCACCTGGCAACTGCAAGTGGGAAACCCAGCCACAGCTCAATCCCCTGATGCTAGCCAACTTGTCCAACAAGGGGTGGAACACTACCAACTGGGAGATTTTACTAGCGCTATAGAGTATTGGCAAACTGCCCTAACTACTTATCAACAAACCAACAACCGCTCTAACCAAACTATTGTTCTAGAAAACCTAGCGAGAGCTTATCAGCAAATTGGTCAAATCGACCAAGCCATTAACTACTGGGAACAAGTCATCACTAATTATCAGCAACTGGGGGATTTACAACAGGTAGGGCGGATGCTTACCGAACTGGCTCAAGCTTATAGTAAATTGGGGCAAAATCAAAAAGCGATCGCATTATTATGTGGTACCATTAATCATGATCATCCCCACGATAACCCCTGTGTGCCAGAAAGTGCTTTACAACTGGCTCGCACCCATCAAGACCAACTGGGAGTTGCTGCGGCTCTGGGGAGTTTAGGGGATGCTTATCGCCTCAGGGGCAAGTACGATCTAGGGATTAACTATCTCAAAGAGAGCTTAACTATTGCAGAAGACATTGACCACCTTGCCTATCAATCCTCAGCCCTGAATAGTTTAGGTAATGCCTACAGTAGCAAAGCTCAGCTCAGCTATCGTCGGGCAAATTCTGCTGAAAAAATCGAGTACACAAAAAAGGCTTCGGCACTCGCAGAAAAAGCTAAGAATAACGATAGCGAAGCACTAAAGTATTTTCAGAAAAGCCTCGACCTAGCTATTACTCAAAACGACCAATCCGGTCAAATCCGGGCAAGGCTTAATCAGATTCCCTTGTATTACCGCCTTGATAAATATAGCGCTAGTGTTACGGAATGGCAAAAAGAATGGCAAAAAGCCTACTCCCTGTTGGAAAGTCTACCAGATTCCCAGGATAAGGTTTATGCTGCCATTGAGTTAGCTAACCTTTTGCAACCGATTGCTCCGGCTCATGAAACCAGTCCCTGGATGCGATGCTATCAGCCCAAACTAGAACCCCAGGCTATTGCACTCCTGACCCAAGCCGTAAAAATAGCGCAACGTATTAATGACCACCGCTCCCAATCCTTTGCCCTAGGGGAACTGGGTCATATCTATGAGTGTCGTGACCAGTATACCAAAGCCCTAGAGTTAAGCCAACAGGCTAGACTAGCAGCTGAGCAAAACTTGCTGGCAAAGGATAGTCTGTACTTGTGGGAGTGGCAAACAGCACGGATTTTTAAGGAGCAGGGGAAAGTAACTGAGGCAATTGGAGCCTATGAAAACGCGATCGCTACTCTCGAAACAATCCGTAGCGATATCCTAACTGCCAGTCGAGATGTCGTGAATTTGAAGCCTTGAGCAATGTCTCCAGAGAAGTTAAGGCAGTGACACAAACCATACCAGAGAGCAAACAGCTACTAGATGAGGAATTTCCCCGCGATCGCCTACAACAAGAATTAGGCACAACGGTTTACCCGATTATTCACATAGCTACTCATGGTGAATTCGGCACTGAACCCGAAGATACTTTCCTAGTCACTGGGGAAAATAATCAACTCACCATTGATGAATTAGATCGGGTAATTCGCAGTGTAGCTAGTACTACTGAACCAGTGGAGTTACTATCCCTGACTGCCTGTCGAACCGCCACTGGTGATGACCGAGCAGCATTAGGTTTAGCCGGTGTAGCTGTTCAAGCAGGAGCCAGAAGTGCTTTAGCCTCGCTTTGGTTCATTAATGATCAAATTACTGCCCAAATTGCTGCCCAATTTGACCAGGGTTTGCGACAATCAAACTTAAACAAAGCCCAAGCGCTTCGTGCTGCTCAAATCGCTTTACTGGAAGCAGGAGGACAATATGCTCGCCCCGCCTATTGGGCACCTTATCTAGTAATTGGAAATTGGTTTTGACACTCCCATAAGGACGGGGCTTTAAACCCAAATTTTTTGGTAATCTTAGGTGTCCGACAGACTTGAGTGAACCTGCGTCTATAACCGACCTAGTATACTGATTTTTGGCCATTGGTGCCAGAGCGATCGCAAACAGCCTGATCATTGTCCGCACCCCGCTCTTGCCTAGACGGGGCTTCCAAACATCGGACTATTTTTTGTGAGTTGAGTTAAACAAACTGCTATATACTACGAATGACTGCTAAACAGCTTGCTACCCTCGTGAACAAAGTTCCTATTCTCAGCATTGACTTAGGTCGCACCTCTACTAAAGCTTGTATCAGCCGTTACCCCGATGGTGTAGTGCTAATTCCTGCCAACGTTGCCCATCTCACCGTTGAGCAAGTGCGTCGGGGTGGGTTTGAAGCTCGACTGGGTGACCCTCTATTAGATATTTGGCTCGAGTATCAAGGCAAAGGATACGCCATTGGACAACTAGCTGCTGACTTCGGAGCTAACTTGGGTGTTGGTCAATCGAAAGTAGAAGATGCCTTGATAAAAGTCTTTGCCTGCGTAGGACATTTCGAGCTTCAAGGTGACTTGGCAATTATCATGGGATTGCCCTACCATTCCCAAGAGCAGTTTGAGCGTGAAAAAGAGGAATTAATTGGTATCCTGGCTTCACCTCATGTCATGTACTACAGAGGGGAACCAGTGTCGATTACGATTAAAAAAGTTTGGGTGATACCAGAGGGCTATGGTAGTTTGATCTGGGTTGAAGTTCAGGAAAACGATCCATCCGATGGCGGATTACATGACCGTTCCGTCGCCGTTGTGGATATTGGCCACCAAACCACTGACTTTATCATGGCAGATTCGTTCCGATTTGCCCGAGGAGCATCTCAGAGTGAAGCATTTGCCATGAATGAGTTCTATGATCAATTAGCTGCCCAAATTCAGGGAGCTGACAGTCAATCTTTGCTATTAATCAAAGCGGTTAATCGTCCAGAAGGAGAGCGCTTCTATCGTCCTAAAGGTGCTGCTCAGCCCACAGACCTCGACGAAATTATACCGAGTTTGCGCAAAAGTTTTGCCCGTGAACTGTCTGATCGTTTGCTCGCTTGGCTACCAGAACGCACCACAGACGTAGTGGTGACGGGTGGTGGTGGACAATTCTTCTGGAATGATCTTCAACTTATCTTCAAAGAAGCTAGACTCAAGGGTTACTTAGCTCAACCCTCTCGAAAAGCGAATGCTTTGGGACAATACATTTATGGAGAGGTGCAGAAGCAGTCAGCATCTCGATAACTTGTAGATAAATTGTATTGTAATTATCCGATAAGATTATAGGCATAATTACCATGGCACCTATAGCAAAAAAAGTAAATAAAACAGTAGCATTTACCGCTAACCGGGAGGATCAAGCCCTACTAAAGGTAGTGGAGAAAGAACTAGCTAAGGGTCAGTATCCTAGCTTTAGCATGTTGTGCAAGCAAGCTCTCCAAGAGTTTCTGTTGAAACCAGAGTCCTCTGAGGAAAAGAAATCCTCCCAGGAAACAACCAAAGAAACAACCGAGGAAACAACCGGTGTTGGAAATCTTGAAGACAAGCTAACCCAACTGCAGCAGCAATTAACTGAAGTGGTACAGGCGTTATCGGTTCAGAGTCCTAGCCAAGTCAATAATCAGCTAAGTGATCTGACTCAACGAATTGAGGAAATAGACTCTAATACAACTGAACAATTGACCCAGTTACAACAGCAGCTTGGGAAATTAGAGCAAGTTATATCTACTGAAGAATCCTCTGACCAACTTGATGATCAATTGACGGCCTTAATCCAACAGGTCAAGCAAGTCGATGACCGTTCTCATCAACAACTCGAACACTTAAAACAGCAAGTTGCTGGTGTAGAAACGGTGCTGTCGAATTTTAGTACGACGGATGTGTCTGGCTTAACAGCACAGGCATCCACAGCAAAAGCGACCAGAGACTCAGATGGGACGGCTAAAGCAGGATTGGAAAAAGACGCTGATCAATCTGATGATCCGTTACTAAGTCGCTTGGGTTCTTTATTAGAGGATTTTTAATTAACTTTATAGTGCTATGACAAAACGCAGAGTTGGACTGCTGTTTGGTGGTGTCTCAGGAGAACACGAAGTTTCCATTAGTTCTGCAAGAGCGATCGCAAACGCTCTATGTGCCGACGAAAATGCCTCTAAGTACGAAGTGGTGCCAGTGTACATTCAAAAAAATGGCATCTGGACAGCGGTCGAAACTATCGCACAGGTTTTAGACTCGGGAACACCCCTGGAATCTGCTCCTAGCGGTAATGTCTGGCAATTTCCTGCCGTTGTCAGTGAGGTAGATGTCTGGTTTCCCATCCTCCATGGTCCCAATGGGGAAGATGGCACAGTTCAGGGATTACTAAAGCTGATGGGAGTTCCCTTTGTGGGTAGTGGTGTTCTGGGTTCAGCTGTAGGCATGGACAAGCTGGTAATGAAAACAGTATATGCCCAAGCGGGATTACCCCAAGTCAAATACATGGAAGTTTTGCGATCGCAAGTTTGGTCCGATCCCTGTGTATTTACCAAACTCTGTGACCAAATTGAAGAAACCTTAAACTATCCCTACTTTGTCAAACCAGCTAATTTAGGCTCATCGGTCGGGATTGCCAAAGTGCGATCGCGTTCTGAATTAGAAGCGGCCTTAGATAAGGCTGCTAGTTATGACCGCAGGTTGATTGTAGAAGAAGGAGTAGTAGGGCGAGAAGTAGAGTGTGCTGTACTAGGGAACGATCATCCCAAAGCCTCAGTAGTTGGTGAAATTACCTATGAGAGTGATTTCTATGACTACGAAACCAAATACACTCAGGGTCAAGCGGACTTGTTAATCCCCGCTCCCTTGCCCACTGACGTCATTACCCAGATTCAGGAAATGGCAATCCAGGCGTTTACTGCCGTTGATGGGGCTGGTTTAGGACGGGTAGACTTCTTTTATGTCGAAGCCACTAGGGAAATCTTCATCAACGAGATTAACACCTTACCAGGTTTTACAGCAACCAGTATGTATCCCCAACTGTGGGCAGCTACAGGTGTTTCTTTTCCAGAATTGGTGGATCAGTTAATTCAACTAGCAATAGGGCGGGCTTGAATCTTAGTCCGAAGGGAATATCATGGGAAAGGCTATGCCGAAGATTGAGCTGAGTTAAACAATTTGAGGAGATAAACTTGGAACGGACATTTCTGATGGTTAAGCCGGATGGTGTACAACGGAATCTTGTTGGTCAAATCATCCAGCGTTTTGAGACAAAAGGTTTTACCTTAGTTGGGCTGAAGCTGATGAACGTCAGCCGTGAACTTGCCGAACAGCATTACGCTGTTCACAAAGAGAGACCTTTCTTTCCCAAACTAATCGAATTCATCATCTCTGGTCCCGTAGTAGCAATGGTCTGGGAAGGAAATGGAGTAGTGGCTTCCGCAAGAAAGATAATTGGTGCTACCAAACCTCTGGAGGCTGAACCAGGAACCATTCGGGGCGATTATGGCTTAGACACAGGTCGCAATCTTATCCATGGCTCAGATGCCATTGAGACAGCGCAGAACGAGATTAGTCTCTGGTTTAAGGAAGAAGAGCTAGTTAGCTGGCAACCAACCATAACCCCTTGGCTTTACGAGTAATAGTAACATGAACCTTTAGACCGGAAGTCCAACGCTCTACCCATGTTTGGTGAGCGTTGGTATCATTGATTGGGAGATGGGGGAATTCTTCCCGGCTCTTGTGAAAAGCCTTTAGCGACTAGCTTCTTTTGCGGTTTGCTCTTTCCCCAAAGCCGGTTGCCCTTGGTTTTCCACAGGAATTGGCTCCAGGTCTGGGGTCTTAGACTTTTCAGAAAATCCCCACATGAACACTAGGGCAATAGCAGCAATCATTAACCATTCCGGTGGCACTAATTCCGGTTTAATCGCTCTGACCAACAGCCGCAATCCCACAAAGCCCACGGTGATGTAGCCAGCATCCTCCAGATAGACATACTCTTTCAACCAACGAATAAATAAGCCCGCCATGAAGCGCAGGGTAATTACCCCAATGGTGCCACCAGCAATAACCAGCCAGGTCTGGTCAGAAATTGCGATCGCTGTCGTGACACTATCCAAGGAAAAAGCTAAATCCGTAACAGCAATTAGGGGAATTGCCTGCCATAGAGAAGTAAACTTCGGGCCATGATGGTGATGTTGTTCATCTTCATCAGAGGTGAAATACTCAAAGACCAACCAGAGCAGATAGGCTGCTCCCAATAACTCAAACTGCCAAAACTGCACTACCCAAGTGGCTGTAAAAATCAAACTGATTCGTAGGACATAGGCAACTGCTAAGCCCAAGTTAAGAGCATGGCGTTGAAGTTGTTTGGTTTCTAAGCCTTGGGAGATCGCAGCTAACGCGATCGCATTATCAGCAGACAGTACAGCTTCTAGTGCCACCAGAATCAACAAAACCACAGGACCCTCAAGCCCCACATTAAACGATGAGTTAAGAATTTGGTCTAGCATTAAAAATTATTAATGTCTTAAAAGGTTAACTTAGTCTATGTAATAGACTTAATCGCCTAAATTGCTAAAACTTTGATATCTAATTTAATTAATCTTAACATTTAATCATAATTAAAGTGCGCTGCGACCCCAGGGAGGTTCCAACGCCCACACCGAACCTTCAGCAAGATCAAGGTAATAGCTGTGATCGCAATTTGAGATCAACCCAAGCTAAAAGGATTCTATTATCTGGATTTGACCAGTGATTGTGATAAAATTCCAGAACTAGCCCAATTAGTTGGCTTCGGTGCGACCCGTGGCGAATTAAATTTGCCTAGGTCAAGCGCACCGTGAATGGTATAGAATATCGCTCAAATAAAGGAGATTGTATACGATGCCTATTTCAGATGCCCAAGTTATCGGAGCTCTATTCCTGGCTTTGATTCCGGGATTTCTAGCATTCCGGCTGTCTACGGAACTTTACAAATAATCCTGGGAAGCTCAAAGCCTTGCTCCTAAGCGGCCTGGATCTAGAGCGGACAAAGGATAAACAAAATAGTTTAACTAACCCACCCATAATCTAGGATTTGGGTGGGTTAGCTTCCTCCGCGATTCATCCCACATCTCAATGCCCAGCATGAGTGTTTAAAGTTACCGTAAGGTACTGGTCGCCTTTATGGTTAGTCGGTTATGCGTAAAAGGGTTAAAACTTTGCCGATTTTGGCTCCACTAACAATCAGGTTTCGTCTCCAGGGATGAATCGCGGACAGGAACTCTGATAAACAGCCTGAAAAACGTTATACTAAAAATAGTAGGGAAAACAAATTAAGAGCTAACCGCCACCTACTAATTAAAAATAGAACTTATTGTATTGTTCCGGCGCGGAGGGGCATCCCGTGTCGTTAATAAAGTAACCCGTGTATCCGTTCGCGATGGCTGGAGTTGGTAAGAAGCCCACACTGTAATCTTCGATGAGCGTGTGGGAGTATGTCACTTAAACTAGTTAATCAATGGCGAAGCCTCATTAAAGCTAGTGAAATCCTTGACACTCGCTCACGCTCATCACGCGATTATAGTCAGGGATTCTTAAGAGCATAAAACTCTTAATGGCTGAGCCAAACAGCCTCTAGACTCTCTGACCAAATCATTGAGCTTACTTGCATCTTGATCTACGCTTTTAGCAGCGGCTTTTCAGCTGGCGCGCAAACCGGCACCTTTTGGGTGCATTAATATTTTTTAATCTTAGCAGAGCTCATCAAGAAGCGCAACAGATTGAGTCTCCAATTCCCAAGGGTCAGAAGTTACCCCAGCGAGCAATCCCTCGCTGGGGCAGCCTTTATGGTTGGGAGGCTTGGCTGAAAAGGGTTAAAACTTTGAGGCGCGACAATCGCGCGAATTTAATTACGGGTCAAGCGCGCCTCCATGATTAAGGCAAGAGACGAAACCTTAGATCAGGTCGCCTTTATAACAACAGTTTTAAACCTTTTCTGC
>NZ_JAAHGN010000090.1:0-12166 GCF_010672485.1 Moorena sp. SIO2C4
TACCCTTTCGATTGCAGATGGATTTCCTGAGTTGGAACTGCTGTGGCATTTTCTTCCTGAGGGGTTGGAAGAGTTAGGAGAGTTAAGGGAGTAACCTCAGCCGATCGCGTAGCGTGGCCTACGGCCTTAGAGTTTCCAGAGGCAACCAGTTGCTTTGGGGACGGCTCAAGGAAGTGCTGAACATAGCCATCTACCGCTTCATACAACACATCTAAATCTTCTGCGTTGCCTCGTAAGGTTACCTGTTGTTCTTCTGGCTTGCGGGGGTCATCAAAACGCAACTCAAACCGCAACTTCTTCACCACAGATTGCCCCACCCAGCGGGATAAGGGTGAGCGGTTTGCCCAAATTGATAGGGTACAGGTAGGAGGAGTGTAACGTCGCAGGACTATGTTGGTCATTGGTGATTATGTATTAGTCATTGGTTAATTGTTAATTGTTAATTGTTAATCGTTAATCGTTAATTGTTGATTTCTATAGCATTTACAAATAGATCATAAAACCAAATGCTGATTTATCATAACACCAAAAAACATCGGATAGTCTTAATTCAATAGCGAGTGGGCGAACCCCCCTCAGGTCGGCGCTGCATCGATATTTTATACTGTTCCCTGTTCCGAAGTCCCCTGTTCCGAAGTTCCCATTAATCCTAGTTTTACATCTCAAATAAAAATGCTATATTTTCCTGCATACAATTCTTAAGATACTTTACCTAATAAGGCTAACCATAAACGCTGATGACCTTTGGAACCACTATAGAAGAGTAAATTGATTAATAGTTTAAGAGCCAGTTGCTTTAGGTTATCAGTTGATACCTTTTCTTCTTGGGCCATCCGCTCTCGATAAGTGTTGTTAAAGTTATCTAAATAATCTCCTAATAAAGCAGCACGATGAGGTTCACTGTTTTGTTGTGTCATTTGTTCGAGTAAAGCCACCGCACGACGGATCAATTCTTGATGGTTTTTAGCCAAGTGACAGATGATTAAAACTAGCGATCGCGCTTCCTCCACATCCAGCTTTTTCCGGCCTCCTGAACTTTTGCGCAGGGGATTAGACTGACGCAGACGCCACAATGCTACTCGGTCTGTGATCATTGAGTCTAAATTTAATTCAGCAGCAGCTTGCAGCATCTCCTCTGAACCAATACCTGCTAGAGCTTCTAGACTAAGCAAGACTAAATCTAGCTGGGTTTTGATATTATCGAGATCGATTGAGTCTGCGGCTTGACTCAGAGGCAAATCCTCCCAAGCAGGAGGTGATTTTGGCATCTTGACAGTGGAAACCATAATTTTAGTTTAGTAAAGCAAATTCGGTTTACCCGTCGCTGTTACAGGTTTGGAAACAGGACTACCAAAGATTAAGGTATGTTTCCTGCTGCTAAAGCTTTGGTTTAAAGTTAGAAGATTGAAGGTTAGAAGGTTGAAGGCTAGAAGGTTGAATGTTCACGCATTGCATTCTAACTCGCTAACCTGTTAACCCGCTAACCTGTTAACCGGCTAACCTGTTAACCCGCTAACCGGCTAACCTGTTAACTTATTTAAGGTAAGCAACGGTAACACCAGTCCCACCATCAGATTGTTCGGCTAGCTTAAAACGCTCCACTAGAGGGTGCTGTTCCAAGAAAGCGTGGACACCTTGTCTTAATCGACCAGTTCCTTTGCCATGAATAATCCAGAGTACTCCAAAGTCTATCGCCTTAGATATTGCTTGGTCGATGTCAATCTCTGCATTAGCTACCCGACTTCCTCGAATATCAATGGTATTTTTTGAGGTGCGCACAGCCGTAGCTGGCGGCGAGACTAGAGTTGGGGCAGGATCTGGTTTTGATGTAGTTTTTACCACATTTTCGGGTTTTTGTCCATCCAAAGATTCCACATCTGCTAGGGCAACGGTCATTTTCATTAAGCCAAAGCGTACCGTTAGCTCCCCATTATCTGCGGCACTGAGGATCTCAGCTGTCTGATTCAATCGGGGAATGCGAATGCGATCGCCTACTTTGGGACGGAATCCTGGTTTTGGTTTAGGAGGCGGTGCGGCTGGGATTTGACGCTGGGCAATCTCCTTAAGAGCGTTTGTGGCTTTTTGGGCATTTTGAGCAGTTTGGGAGCCTTGCTGCAACTGGCGAATCACTTGGGCAATTTCTTTCTTAGCTTCTGCGATCGCATCTTGCACAGACCGTTCCTGGGAAAGCTTCAATTCCCGTTCCCGCTCCTGCAAAAGTTTTGCCCGTTCAGAGAGTTTCTGATGGAGAGATTCAGCTTGTTGCAGTAACTGATTGGCCTCTTGGGCTTTAGTTTCCTGAGTGCGCCGTTGAGCTTCTAAACCCGCAATTACCTGATTCACATCTTCCGAAGCTCCCCCCAAAAGGGTTTGAGCCTGATCCACCACCGATGGGTTTAACCCTAAGCGTCTAGCAATGCTCAAGGCATTGGAGCGACCGGGAATACCCCACAATAAACGGTAAGTTGGTGACAGGGTTTGATCATCAAACTCCACCGAGGCATTCTCAAACCGCTCGTCTTGATATTTTAGTGCTTTGAGTTCCCCATAATGGGTAGTCGCAATGGTTAATTGTGTTGTGTTTGCCAGGTATTTCAGTAATGCGATCGCTAATGCACTACCTTCTGCCGGGTCAGTCCCTGCTCCTACTTCATCTAATAGTACGAGTGACGCACGAGGAGTTGAAGGTTGTTTAAGGTTGGCCGGTTGAATGTTGGCCGGTTGAATGTTGGCCGATTGTTCGCGTAGCGTGGCCTTTTGGCCAAGGTTATCTGGTTCAAGGTTAGCCGGTTGAATGTTGTCTGGAAAACCTTGGCCTTGTGGCCACGCTTCGCGAACAACCTTCAACCTGCCAACTTGCAACTCCCTGCCAACTTGCAACTCTTCTTTTGGGGTAGTTATCGCCTCAATAATCCGACTAATCCGACGAATGTGACCCGAGAAAGTGGATAAACTCTGTTCTATAGACTGCTCATCCCCAATATCTGCCAGAATTTGCTCAAACCAAGGCAGTTCTACTGGTTCCCTTGCTGGCACAAATAAACCAGCTTTTGCCATCAGTGCCGCTAAACCAAAGGTTTTCAAGGTAACGGTTTTACCGCCAGTATTGGGACCGGTAATAGCAACTACCCGAATGTAGGACTGAATCTGGACATCAATCGGAACAACTGATGTGCCTTGTTCATGTTTTTGCTGCCACACCAGTAGAGGATGGCGCAGTTGCCGCAGAGTAATGCTTTCATTCTGATTGCGGTCAATGAATCTGGGGGGATTGGCTTCTAACCACAGACTATACCTTGCCTTAGCGGTAGCTAAATCTAGGGTAGTTGCTACAACCAGCAACCGTTCCAAGTCTGCCTTAACTGCTGCTACTTGTTCACTCAAGGCACGACGTACTGCTTCCGCTTCCACTTGTTCTTGCCGCCGCTGGGTTCGCAGTTGATTGCCTAAGCTAACAATGGCCTTCGGTTCCACGTATAGGGTGGCACCGGTACTAGACGTATCGTGAACAATACCAGGAATAGCATCTTTCTGGGGAGCTTTAACCGGGAGTACAAACCGATCACCCCGTTGAGTAATTAACTGTTGCTGTAATGCGCCCCCTTTACGCTGGACAATCCCCTGGAGGATTTCATAAATTCGGTCTCGTAATGATTTCATCTGAGTCCGAATCCCTGCCAGCTTCGGGGTTGCCCGGTCAGCTACATCGCCTCGGTCATCGATACAACGGTGAATTTCTTGTTCAAGTTCTGGGTAGGTGCGGCTGTCAGCCACCAGTTCCTTCAGAATTTCTACATCCTCTTGGTCTTCAATAAACCGCCGTAGACGCCTCACACCAGCTAAGGTTGTTGCGATCGCTAATAGTTCCTCACCGGACAAAATGCCTTGGAGCTCTGCTCTATCAAGAGATTCACCAATATCTTGAATGCCGTCAAAGGTTAGTCCTGTGTCTAAACTAGTTTCCAGTTGGTAGGCTTCTTTGGTTTGGGCTAGCAGGTCTAGGCTTTCCCGTTGAGTTGCTGGGGGGTGGAGATAACGAGCCGCAAAGGCTCCCAGCTTAGTAGCCGCAAAGGTAGCCAGGTGTTGGCACAGGCGGGACCATTCCAGTAGTTCTAAGGTTTCAGATTGAATCAAGGCTCAGAGACAAACGCATACCTCAATTGTATTATCCTATAATTCGGTTAGGACTGGGAAAGTTAAGATTGATCAAATTACCAATTACGTAAGTATTCAGAAGTCAGCGGTCAGCCGTCAGCTTATTTTATTCAAAAGTCTCGTTCCCTTAGCCTGGCCTACGGCTAATGGGAATAGCTGATTGCTGAACGCGCACGCGTGCGCGTAGCGCATATGCTGATGGCTGATGGCTGATGGCTGATGGCTGATTGCTCCTAGCTGATTGCTGATAACTGATAGCTTACCTAATTACTAATTGCCATCTGAAAAAGACAAAAAAAAACCAAATTGGGATATGCTGGGATAAGTTGATGTATGCCCTGCCAGATTTATCCTAAATTCTCCTTCTTCAGATGGTTTAATCGTATGGTAGGGCTTCCCTAAGGTTTTTAGCCCCAGTACGAGTAATGATTACTGAGTCCTGAGTCCTGAGTGGAGCAATTGAGTTTATCCACCTCACCCGATTATCTCATCATTCCACCATTATCAAAAATTTCTACTACTTGTCCGATAACGGTCTGCTGGTGGTATCCGGTAACGTAGGAGTAGGTTTATAGGGCAGAGGAATATACTGTACCGATGGACGTCCACCTTGAGGTTGGGGGTACAAATCCATTAGTTTATAGATAGCTTTAGGTAGACCAACCGTGACAGGTAGACCTAGTTCAGAGGCTTCCTCGACAGTAATCGGACAGTCATGGGTGATTTGACCAGTAGTAAGAAAGTCAATAATTCTATCGATGTGTTCTGGGTCAATCTTCTGCTTAGGGATATCGTCTAGCAGCAACGTTCGCACGAAACGTTGCACCTGCTTAATGGCTTTACCTGCCAAATCAGCCATCATCAAGGTTTGATCCTCAATACTCTCAAGGGGCTTTTGCTCCACAACTCTGAGAATGCTAGCAGCAGTATTCCCTAGTTGAGGGTCAACTGGTCCAAGGACAGCATTGGCATCCATCACAATTTCATCAGAGGCTAGGGCTAACATAGTACCACCACTCATGGCATAGTGGGGTACAAAGACAGTAACTTTAGAAGGATGACGAATTAAAGCTCTAGCAATTTGTTCTGTAGCCAGCACCAATCCCCCAGGAGTATGTAAAATAAGATCAATAGGAACATCTGGTGGAGTTAGACGGATTGCCCTGAGCACTTGTTCAGAATCTTCAATAGATATGTAGCGGGACACAGGGATGCCAAACAAGCTAATAGACTCTTGTCGGTGAATCAGTAAAATTAACCGACTTTTGCGGTTCTCCTCGAATTCTTGCAAAGCTCGAAAACGTCTATATTGCATCTGGCGACGTTGCCACAAGGGCTGCAACGACGAGATGATTAGAAAAATCCAGAACAGATCAAAAAAGTTAAAGCTAAAGTTCATCGCTTACTTACAGGTATCTAGTAGTTGTACCCTTTAGTTTTCCCGTGCGAAGGGATGCTTTATTGCTAATTTTTAGTTTTTTTGGCTTAGTGTTGTGGGCTCATGCTTTGCTATAGAAACCCAGACTGTTTTTAAGTCCTATCATCTGTAGTTTAAGCAACGCCAAAACTCCTGTACATTAACTTAAGTTAAGTTTTGTTACAAAAAGCCAACCTCAGTCATAAAAGTTAAGGGTTAACCCTGATAAGTATTTAGTGACTCAACCCTTGAGTATATGCCCTTACTAATCAGTCTGGTGATTGCCGCAGTAGCTACTTACCTTTCTCTGAACACTACAGAAGAAATCTTGAAAGTGGCATCATTATTAATAGTGATAATTTGCCTGTTGCTAAGCTTTGTTTTTGCTCCACTACTAATTAAAGTGTTGATTGTCGGAATTTTCCTAGTAATTCCGACAATCCCCAAGAAATCTTAAGTCTTGTGGCTGAATGCTTAAACCCACATTCTGCAGGTTGGAGAGGAGATTAGAAAAACCCCTACAATAACTCGTAGAGGTTTGTGAATGATTTCGATTGATTTATTGGTTGTTACTAGATTGCTGAATTAGGCCATCTAAAATAGTTCCGATTGGCTCATTAGCAGCACTAGTAGTACCTTGATACTCAGTTATTTGTGATTTGGTCTGTACTTGTCTAGATCCCAAAAAATCTCAGTTACCCACTAATAGTCAAAATTTTCACCAGGCAAAGCAGGAGTGGTTGTTGGAGGTCGCCGAAACTGGGTTGCCTGTTCATAAGCATAAGCGAATCCCAGTAAGGTAGGCTCACTGTAAGGCTTACCAAAGAAAGTCAGTCCTAGGGGTAATCCCTGCTCAGTAAAGCCCATTGCCACGGAAATGCCGGGAAAACCAGAAACATTGGCTAAGTACCCTGGTATGTAGGGGTCATTTGAGGCACATTGATAGGTTGGATCCTCGACATTATAGAGCGGACCGGCAGGACAAGTCATGGTGGGCCAAATAATCGCGTCGAGATTTTGGGCATTCATAATCGATAAAATCTCCTGGCGAACCCTGGGAAACTCGAAATGGAGAATATAAAGATATTCGGTATCAGCCAGTTCTGGATGCTTTAAAGACTCTCCAAACCCTCCGACGCGACCGGGATTGAGAGCCTGTTCTGAATTGACTAATGGGTTAGATAAGCTCATCGAATACATTTCCCTCAGGGTGTCAGGGAATGGAAGCTGGAGGTTTTTGAGGTAACTATCGATCTGGGGTTCAAACTCAGCCTCTGTTACCTCTTCCATGAAAGGCCAGAGGTTTTCCAATTTGGGAGAGAAATCCACCGACTCAACTGTTGCACCTAATTCCCTCAGCTTAGCAACTGCTGCATCAGTTGCAGCATCTACCTCAGGGTTCCCACCCCGAAAATCAATCGCCACCCCAATTCTTGCCCCTTTTAGGGCTTTTTTATTGAGAAACTGGGTGTAGTCCTTATATGTTTTCCCAACACTTTCCAGGGTACGGTAATCATTGGGATCAACCCCTGCCATTACACCCAAAGCGATCGCTGCATCTGTCACGGTTCGAGCCATAGGGCCTGCACTATCAAAGGAGAGGGTTAGGGGGATAATACCATCTCGACTAACCAGTCCCTGAGTGGGTTTGATACCGACAAGACCTGCTACTGCTGCAGGGCCACGAATTGAGCCTGAAGTATCGCTTCCGGTGGCTAAAACAGCAAAATTTGCCGCAATTACAGCCCCACTGCCTCCACTCGAACCCGAAGGATCACGAGTTAATTTGTAGGGATTGCGTGTCAGTCCCCCAAGGGAACTGTAACCTAGCCTACCATAGGATTCAGCAAATTCACTCATGTTTGCTTTACCAAGAATAATGGCTCCTGCCTCTCGCAACTTCTTAACAGTAAAAGCATCATCGGGGGGTAAGGAACCTTCCAGCAGCACCGATCCTCCTGTTGTGGGTAAATCGGTAGTGTCATAGTTATCTTTCAGAATGATGGGGATGCCATGTAAAGGACTTCGCGGTCCTTTCTGCTGGCGTTCTTGGTCTAACTCCCTTGCTTCTTTAAGGGCATTGTTATTGATAGAAATTAGCCCATTAATTTTCGGTCCCTGATCGTCATAGGCTTCAATACGATTGAGATAAAGTTGCACTAATTGTTCGGAAGTGAGTGCATTCTTCTCAAAAGCTTGGTTAATCTCTGCGATTGTTGCTTCCCTGAGACGAAAGGTCTCAGCGACTGCCTCTGAGGGAAAAGTACTCAGACCTAACATGAAAAGATAAGTCAGCCCTTGTTTAGCTATTTGCCACCAGGTCAGTTTTTGTTTCATATATAAATTGAAATTGCCGCATCAAGAATATTACTGATTGAACTAAGAGGATGTTTCACAAGTGATCAGAGGTCAAATTTTAGGCCAAGCGGCGATCCATGATCCGTATCATAGCCAGATAAATCAATGTCTCTGATGTTTGAGCCAATAACTCATAAGTCTCTGACCATATCGACAGCATCCCATCAGCCAACCAAAAGTGCGCTCCACTACCCAACGCTTTTTAAGCAGTACGAAGCTTTTGGTCTGTTGGGGTCGGAGTAAGAATTGTACCATCCAACCGCACAAATCCATGACCCACATGATCAAAGGCTCACAACTATTGCCTCCATCAACCCAAATCAGATACAACCGCGAGACCGCCTTGCCCATCTGTTTGACTTTGTCGAGCACTCGTTTACCGATACTTTTTAGCTACCAAAATCTACCAAAGTACATCTTAGCCCGCCAATGCAAGCTGATTTCTCAGCCAGGGGGTATCTCCCAAAGCGCGAAGAAAAATTCCTCGCGCGCCATTGATGTCCCGTTCGCGAAGCGTGACCAAAGGTCAATCCATTACCTGACCATCAATTCTTGACTTAATAGTCTTGTTACCGCCAATGTTTACTAATTCGCCAGTCCAACTAACAGTTTTACTGGTATAAGCTTCACAGACGTCAACTACAAACTTCCCTGTCTCTTGAGCCTTATGCTTGAGAAACTCTTTGAAACGATAGTGAGCAAATGATAGTAAGTTGCGAACCGTTTTAGATCTGATTTTTCTGTTTCCTTTTTTGGACATTTCAGAAGTTTCAAAAGTAGGAAGCAGTATCACATCAAAGTTATCTACTAGGAATCGGGCAGCTTTGTGATGTAATTCGTTGATCAGATTTTTGATCTTGATGACTATCCGTCTGGCCGCTTTTCTCATCCGATATTTCTGCTTGCCTTTTGCTTTACTTATTTTTGACAAAAGGCAATCGAGATGGGAACAAAGTCGCTGAACCCGAGAAAAGTCACCATTCCCAATCTTACCAACAGAAGTCTCACTAAAAAAGGTCAAAAATGTCCTAACACCGGGGTCTAAAGCCACTACTATACCTTGGTTTTCGGTCTTAATTTGAGTTGTCTTGTGGGGAACTGTTAAGTAGTAGTTCCCATTGGTGCTAGTTAATCGACAGTCCCCAATCTGATCGGGGACTGTCTCAGCAAAGGTCAATCTACCTAGTTTTGTGTGATAAACACCTTTGTCTGAGACAGCTGACTTCGGGATATAACAAGACTGAACTGGATTCTTACGAGACCTAAATCGAACTCGGTTAATTTGCCCAGTCTTCTTAGATTTTTTCTTCGCCTCCCTAACAGCAGTGCAAGCATCCTTAATCGCTATGGATTTAATCTGATAAGGCACTGTCCCGCACCATTCAGGAAGACCATGCAATATTCCGGTTTTAAGGGCTTTCCAGTTAGCTTTTATTTCGCCATTTTGCAGTATTTTGACGGTTTTATTAAAAACATACCGGGACACTCCGAACCACTTACGGACAGTCGCCCTCTGCTGTGCATCCAGGAATATCCGGATCTTTTTTGATTTTTGACCCGTACTTCCTGAGTCCGTGGACAAGGCAACAGAAGACGTGAATGATTCAGAGAAGATCTGCGGTAAGCTCGGATTCTGGACAACTTTCAGGTTGGTCGAGAACCAAGATTTTTCCACCGTTGAGACTGACCGGAGATGAAACCTTAGAGTAGTGCAGCCTTACTACAAAACCTTTACCCTATGCTGCATAATTTACCAACTATAAAGGCTGCACTACTCTTACGGTAACTTCTAACCAAGTACTCAATGAGTTCAAACCCAAATCGGGTAAGTCTGTCTCTACAGGCAACAACAATCGTGAGCTGATCACAGCGCATAAGTCGCTCCAGTATGGTTCTAAGACCAAAGCGTTTGTAGTTAAGTCCTGAACCGATGTCCTGGATGATTTCTGCTTGCGGGAAGAGGGAGTGCATGTAGGCAACTTGTCTGGCAAGGTCGTCAAATTGTTTGCTACTACTGACTCGGCAGTAACAGATTGTAGCCCGTTGAATTCCTTGGCTTTTCCCAAGGCGTTGGAGACTACCTGTGTCAAAGAGCCTGTATCCGCTTGGGGTTCTTTCAGATTTGATCGTGCCATTGTCTGCGTACTTCCTTAAGGTGTTCCTGGAGAGTCCCGTAAGTTCGACCGCCTTACGGATTGGTACTAATGCCATTATTTAAGTCTAACAAATAATTCTAGAGATTGTTAGACTTTGTTAAACTTTTTACTACTGTTTACCAACCCTCAAATTGTTCCGTCCTATAGCAGTCGAAGCAAATAATAGGACATACTAGTCATCAAGTCAATGGTTATTAATTAATTAATAAAAGCCTAGTTTCTGACAGTTACGATTTAAGAACAAAAGTCATGAGTGCTATTGACGATGCCATGGGAAAAACTCAAGCTAGTCATATCTTGGAAATTAGCCGAAATACAATTATCTGCTTAAAAAAGAGAAAGTCAACAGAAAATTATAGGTAAAAAGAGGGTTATAAAAATAGATAAACTCCGAAAATCAGGGATTTTTATTAATTTATTGATATTAAAAAAATCAGTTAATTTAATAACGAAATAGCAAAGTTGTGAAAAAAAAATTATTTATATCACTATAAAGCAAGCCTTAAAAATTATTTTTATCCGAAAAAATAAACTTACGGCTATGGAGAAAATAATGAATAAAAAAGGCAAGATTTTCTAGATAAAATTTCTAAAGCGATGCAGAGGTGCGACCCGTGGCGAATTTAATTACGGGTCAAGCGCACCTAAGCGGTCTTGGGGTTTTCCGCCATGAGCGACTGCCGTGGGCTTGAACGTGATAGGTGATGTCGTTCGGTTGGGTTCGAGCTTTGGGCTTGCCCCGTTTCTGATAGTGGGGTTTCGACACCACAGTGCGGGTCTCCAGTCGATGCCAGGGTAAGCGCTGTTCAAATTGATCGAGACCAGCCCATGCATCTGGCTCACAGGCCAACTCTTGCACGCTCAATTTCTGTAGTTTGGTTTGCCAGTGGGGTGTTGCAATGGCTAAGTTTCTTCTGCAGTTGCTTTAGGTCAGACTCCTTGGGCTTCTGACTTTCTACCACAAACCAGTGTTGTTGCACTCCTGGGTATTTGCTATACATTCTCGGATCAGCGATAGCCTTCTATTCCTTTCTCAGTTAATTGTGATTGTGAGACTTTAAAGTCCGGAATATCGGCTAATGGTTAATCTTTCAAGAACATTAAAAATACTATACATTTTCCCGATTTCCAAGAAAGCAGTCGTTAGGCTGAATATATAGAGCAACAATTCATTCAAAAAACGCGATCGCATACACCCATGCTATTTAACCTAGCCAACCTCCCCTACTGGATCTTTTTGGGTATGGGAGTTCTACTGTTTCTGTTAGTCATTGTTTCTGGTGGCGGAGACGATGACATTGATATAGATGCAGATCTAGATCTAGATGTGGATCTCAATGTAGATGTGGATGTCGGTACTGATACAGATACTGATGCCGATGATGATTTAGGTGGTATTGAAATTCTAGGATGGGTAGGTATCGGCAAAGCCCCCCTAATTTTACTCTTGGCAACAGACTGTAGTCTTTTGGGACTTTTCGGCTGGATGTTCAATGTCATGATTGGTGGTGTTACTGGCAGTATTCCCACTGGGTTTTTGGCAGGGGTGGTATCAGTAATGTCATTGTTCCTGACCCTAGTTACCGGAGGATTCATCTCTCGACCGATAGGAAAAATTTTCGCCTCCTTTGGAGAAGATACCAGTAGCGATCGCTTAATTGGCTGTCAAGGTACAGTTTCATCTGCCACCCTTCCCAAGGAAAACCAAGGCAAAATCGGTCAAGTCGATGTCCTAGATCCAGCTCGTAATTTAGTTACAGTCAATGCCACCTTACCAAATTGGGCAACAGTTACTCCTAAACGGGGGAACAAAGTGTTAGTGATTGACCGACACCATCATAACTATCTCGTAGTGCTTAAAGATAGTGCTGATCAGCAAGCCTGGTTTGACAATGCTTATTAGTCAGCAAAGGCCCACAACCTGCTGTGATGTATATCAGTTCGTCAAGATTATCATAAATTTTCTGATTTTCCCTGATTAGTATATAGAGCTCCATTTATCAGCAAATCGATTTAGCCATGTCAAACTCATCGATGAATACAACAACAGTGCAAACTGTTCCGGTACAGTCATCTATAG
>NZ_JAAHGN010000900.1:0-3190 GCF_010672485.1 Moorena sp. SIO2C4
TCTCTGAATGACTGGAGAAGATAACTGCTTTACTTCGTCGAAGACTCTTCCAATCTTCTGCGATTGCGATCGCTGTACTGTACTACCAGTTTGCTGCACCACATGGGTCAATTCATGAGCAATCAATTCCTGCCCCCCTCGACTCCCAGGGTTATATTCCCCCTGCCGAAAGAAGATATCTTTACCTGTAGTAAAAGCACGAGCTTGAATTGATTGATTCAACTGGTCAGATTGGGTATCACTGTGAACCCTGACTCCACTAAAATCTGCCCCAAACGACTGTTCCATTGGTTTCCGGATACTCTCAGCGATCGGCATCCCCGACCCCTTTGCCTGTTGGATCGAGCTTTCCAACTCTGGGGTAGCCGCCATTCCACCGTCCTGGGATTGAAGCTGCACCATTGGCTTCCTCATCAGTTCATCTTGTTCCTGTTGAGCTTGAATCGACTGATGTTGAGTGGTTTGACGTGGAACTGGTGCGTTAATCTGTCTTACTACTTCCGATGCTACTCGGTCGGCTTCAAGCTCATACTTATCCCCAGCTTCACCAATAGTCAGCTTCGCCTGCACTAAATTCCCCTCGAACCAATTGCCCCTTAACTCATGGGAAAGTCCCCTAAACATTGGCTGACGTTGGATTGGCTGCCCACTAACAGGGGAAACACTACTCAGCAGAGGGTCAATAGTTCGAGCAACTTTCTGTTGGTAACCAACTTCTGACTGAGAGTTTTGGTGCTGGGACTTAATTAGATGACCTAGTGCCCGGTTGCCGATTATCCCTTGCAATTCTTCTATGGGGTGGAGCTCTGGCTTGGTACTAGGTGATGGTTGTTGCTGTTGAGAAGTGAGTGTTTTTGTGGTTTGGCTTTGTCGTAGATTACCCATGAGTTTTACGAAATATTTAATAGTTTGTATATTATGAGGTGATTTTACCCCTAAAATTGTCTCGTTTACCAACTAAGTCTTGAGTAATTATTCTCTCATTTTTTTTCAATAAATCATAGAAAGCTTTTAGTCTTTCCAATTTTTCAAGCCAATTTTCCATTTCCTTTGCTACTACTGTAGTTTGATCTATCTCGTCGAGAGAAACTATACTGAGGCGATTCCAATCGAGCTTTCCTTTTCCGTGTTTTTCAGCTTTAGCACCTCCCGCACTAGATAGAGGGTTTGCGGTTGCTTCTGTTGACTTCCAGTTATGAACATATCCCTCGTTACTCGCACCACCTGGAGCAGTTGTTTCTACTCCAACCTCTAGAGCTCCGAATTTTTCTGTAGTTGGAGGTCGAAAAACAATCAGCAAATGTCCGTGGGCTCCATCTGGCAAAATTATATCACTGTTGAAATCTGTCTGACCAATACCACCAACAGCTAAATTTATGCCATAAAGTTCTGTTCCATAAAATTTATTTTTAATTGCTGCTAGCTTTCCTCCTTGCTCTCGAACTTTTTCTTCCTGCCTCGACCTTTTCATGAAGTGTGTACCGAAAGAACGTTTAAACGCTCCGATACTTTCGTCTATTTTTCCTGCTTGAGTTACACCAAGCCAATTGAGTAAGGCATAGGGGTCTCTTACGCCTGCTTCACTTTTTTTCGCTAGCTTAGGAATTACAATATTGACTCTGCCACCATGAGATAGGGCGGTAGCAACATTTTCCGACCACTTTTCATATCTGGGCAAGTTACCCTCGGTTCCAATATCAGTACATTCTTTTAATCCAGCTTGCATGAGTAAAAATACTTTTTTAAGCACCCCTATGGCTTTTGTATGTTTTTCAATCGCCTCACCTATATCAACTTTCTTACCTTTCGCCTTACCGTATTGATGTATTTCTTGCTGACGCTTCTTGGCTTCCTCAATAATTATGGCTTTTCTCTCACTCCCTTTTTCCCCTAAATCAAGGGTTTTTTGCCAAACTTCACCAGTGTTACTCCGAATTTCATCCAGATACTCATTACCTCCTGGCTGATTAGCTTTGAAATGTAAAGCCATTTGATAAGGACGAGTTTTAAATAAGTACTCTTTGCTGAGACTAAGTTCTTGTAATAGTTGAGTGTTTGAGCGGCATAGCCAAGCTACGCTAGCCACAATTAGTCTTTGATTGGGATGTAGTTTGAGCCAGTCATTCTCACTTTTTTTTCTTAAGTATTCTTTAGCTTCTTCCAAAGAAAACATTTGTAAGCTTTCTAGATATCGCTTACCCTCTTCATCGTTAGCCATATTTTGAATCACATTTAGCTCATTAATACTTAGGAGCTTATTAACACCTCTTTTTTTGAGGTATATATCTTGAAAGTATTTTTGAAACTGCTTCTGAACATCTTTATTGCCGAACCCAAGTTGCTTTAAAACTTCCGGTTTAATTCTCGGCGTTGCTTCCTCCAAGGGTATGTCATGTGTTGCTTCCTCCAAGGGTATGTCATGTATTGAAAGCCAATTTGGAGAATCCGTCCATTTTTTCGGGTGTTCTTCTTTCGGGTATTTTTTTTTGCTTGGTGCCCGCTGTAGAGTTTTATTCTGCTCTAAGTGTACCTGGAATGTTGGAGAACTCGGCACACTATCACTCTGAGACTTACACTGGATTTGCCCCCCAGTTTGCTGCACCACATGGGTCAATTCATGAGCAATTAACTTCTTCCCCTCCTGACTCCCAGGGTTATATTCTCCCTGTCGAAAGAAGATATCTTTACCTGTGGTAAAAGCACGAGCTTGAATAGATTGATTCAACTGGTCAGATTGGGTATCACTGTGAACCCTCACTCCACTAAAATCAGCCCCAAACGACTGTTCCATTGGTTTCCTAATACTTTCAGCGATCGACATCCCCGACCCCTTTGCCTGTTGAATTGAGCTTTCCAACTCTGGGGTAGCCGCCATCCCACCTTCAACAGAGTCAAGCTGAACCATTGGCTTCCTCATCAGTTCATCTTGCTTTTGTTGAGGTTGAATCGATTCTGCTTGAGTTGACAGACTAGAAACTGGTGCGTTAATCTGTCTTACTACTTCCGATGCTACTCGGTCGGCTTCAAGCTCATACTTATCCCCAGCTTGACCAATAGTGAGCTTGGCCTGCACTAAATTCCCATCGGACCTTGAACCCATTAGCTCATGGGAAAGTCCCCTAAACATTGGCATTCGCTGGATTGTTTGCCCACTAACAGGGGAAACACTACTCAGTAGAGGATCTTGGGA
>NZ_JAAHGN010000901.1:0-3184 GCF_010672485.1 Moorena sp. SIO2C4
TTAGCGAGTGGGGGAAACCCCCAAGACCGCGCTGCCTCCCCAAGACCGTAATGGTGCGTTTTCCGCATTAAGAATTAAATTCGCCACGGGTCGCACCTCTGCATCGCTCCTAAACTCTGAAACGTAAGTCTAAGCTTACTTCTGACTTCTGACTTCTAACTTCTGACTTGCGCGTAGCGCTATACCATTCCACTTACCGGTGCGTCTAAGACTCGTTGCTTTAACTGAAGCTGCAAGGAGTCAATCTGACGCTTACTCTGAGCAATTTATGAATTTAGGGTAGTAATTTTATTCTCTATATTATTCAGTTGTTATTCTATTTTAAGTACTGATAACTTACCGGAATGAATCAAACTCTGATAACTCCTTTCCTGCTCTTTTAATCGTAACTTTGCTTGCTCAATATCTGCTTGTGCTTGACGCATAGTCCGTTCATAACTACTTTGTTCTTCCCTAATCCGTAACTTAGCCTGTTCAATATCAGACTTTGTTTGTTCATACAACCGTCGCCTTTACTGTACCACATCATCCTTATCTAACACATCAATTTCTGGCACAACTCCTTGTTGCCAAAGTTTACGATAGCGTTGCACCTCTCCCTGGGCATTAGCTAAACGAATCTCTAGTAACTTAGAGGCTGTTTTACTAAGTTCAAGATTTTGCCTGGCCTGATTTCCTTGAGCTAATTTTTATTATTTTTGTAAGTTATAGGAATTACTCAGATCAATTATAGTCTGTCGCACTTGGTCAATTTGAGCTGGCTTTTCCAAGGCTTGGGCTTGATTTTGTTGCTGCTGAGTTGTCAAGACTACCACTAACTGATTTTTTAGTAATTATAACTGCGATCGCCTACTCAATTGCCCCTTTAATTTATCGTTAACTTGCTGCAATTCAGTACGGACTAACCCGGATTTCAAAATCACTAAATTTTGTCCAGCCTCAACCTTTTCCCCCTCTTTAACTTGAATTTCATCCACGGTACCGGCTACAGCAGCATCCAGCCTCACAGTCTTACCCTTTGGTTCAAGTCGTCCTCTAGCTGTACCGGTTTCATCTACCTTATAGAGCATCGACCAGGGTAAAATAATGGAAACAAATACTACTAGAAAGTACAGTAATCCCCTTGTCCAAACCTGAGGCCAACTATCGAGTAATTCTTTAGTGGCGTAAGACCAATCATCAGTAAATTTAGCTAGGTTTGGGGCGTTTAAACTATCTTGATCATGATTAGTGTCTTGTAGCTGAGTTGGAGGATGTCCATTCAAGTGTCCAAGTGTCCATTCAATGTATTGGGCATAATTTTATTTATTATTTATTGATACTAGTTATTGGGTATTAGGATTATTCATGAATAAATAAATTAAAATTTATGTAATTTTTCAGGATTAATGACTCAGGATTAAGGACTAATTTGCTGGGGATTAAAATAGTAATAATGTCCCCTTTTTGTCATTAATTACTGATGGGTTACCCTCTCAATCAATACTCCTCTATCCAGCACTAAAATTAAATCCGCATTCCGGACTGTAGACAACCGATGAGCAATGACGAATGTTGTCCTATAGCAGTCGCCAGGGCAGTTAGGACATGACAAAAGTCTCACACCCTTTGTAAGCGCAAGAGTTTGACTTCTGACTTCTGACAAAGGACTTCTGACTTTTGACTTCTGCTATACCTTTGAGAATTTGATTTAAATTCTGCTGAATAATTCGCTCTGATTCTGCATCTAAATGGGAGGTGGCTTCATCTAAAACTAATAACTTAGGATTGCCTAACAAAGCCCGTGCGATCGCAATCCGTTGCCGTTGTCCACCAGACAACATTCCTCCCCCTTCTCCTATCTGGGTTTCATACCCCATAGGTAAATTTTTAATAAACTCATCAGCACCTGCTAATCGTGCTGCTTCTATAATCTCTTCTAAACTAGCGGCAGGATGACCTAAGCTAATATTTTCCCGAATGGTTCCACCAAACAAAAACGTATCTTGGTCTACTACTCCCACTTGCGATCGCAAAGACCCTAAGGACAGACTGGTAATATCAAGGCCATCAATCAATACTTTCCCATCTGTGGGTGGATACAATCCCAACACTAATTTAGAAATCGTCGTTTTCCCTGAACCACTGCGTCCCACTAGGGCTACCATTTGTCCTGGTTTCACTTCAAAGGAAAGATTTTCCAGTACATTTAAATCACTCTCTGGGTGATAGCGAAAGGTAACGTTATCAAAGGCAATGTGACCCTGAATTGATGGTAACGATTGACGGGCTTGATTCAGTAAATCCTCCTCTGGTTCGGCATCCAACACATCATTAATCCGTTCCATAGCAATTACTACTTCCTGGAATTGATTCCATAACACGGTTAACCGCTGGAAGGGAGTAATAATATTTCCTAGCAGCATATTGAAGGCCACTAATTGTCCAATGGTTAACTGATTCTGAATCACTAACCACGCTCCATACCACAGCAGGCTTGTGGTTACTACGGCTTCAATAGCATTACTGAAAATTTGCAGCCGATTGCTGATAACTTGCCCATCAAAACTTGTCTTAATTTCCTTATTTAATAACTCCTCCCAATGCCAACGTACTGTTTGTTCTACTGCTGTGGATTTAACGGTACTTACACCGGAAAGCGCTTCAATTAGATAACTATTTTCCTTAGCCATCGATTGAAATATTTCCCGGGAAATCCTACGTAAAAACGGAGTCGCAATCGTAAGCATTCAGCTATCAGCCGTCAGCCGTCAGCTAATTAACTAATCAAGGGGAGATAGTAAACAAGCTTACGAACGAGTATGGCTGGTTGACATCCCTGCTCGTTTTACTGATCCGACCCAGTGCAATTAAAGCGCCTACTCGCTGATAGCTGATAGCTGATAGCTGACGGCTGAATGCTTACTCGCAATCAACGCTAGCAATAAGAATGGCGGCACAATCACTAAGGCCAATAATGCCATTTTCCAGCTGTACCAAACCATCAATCCTACATAGATAAATACCGTTAGTAAATCCAGCAGAATTGATAGCGCCTCACCGGTAAGGAACTGCTCAATCTTGCGGTTTTCCTGAACCCGTGATATGATGTCACCAACATAGCGGGACTCGAAAAACGAGAGAGGCAACCGCAGTGTATGGCGAATAAATCCTACAATCAGTGCTGCATCTACTTTATTAGCCA
>NZ_JAAHGN010000902.1:0-3182 GCF_010672485.1 Moorena sp. SIO2C4
TATCTTCCCGAGTATAGTCCTGATTATAACTTAATTGAATTGGTTTGGCATTCAGCAAAAGAATATATTGCCAATCGAGTTTTCAAATCAATTGAAGAATTAGAATGTTTGTTAAATCATCTTTTAAATGAAGGAGGGTTAATTATAAAATGGGTACGAAAAATAAAAAACAAAGGCAATGCTGTTATCACAGTTTAAATGCGCAACAGCTTAGTAATTACACCATCCTCTTATAATGGGTTTTAGTCGGCTGATTAGAGCCGTCTGCGGGGCAGCTCTGTATTGTTCGATAACTTTGGCGAGCTGCCTGTAATGCTCTAGAACTTTTTCTTTAGATGGTTTGATGATGGTCTTAAAACCTTGTTTTGACTGGTTTTTACCGACTTGATATTGACGGATATTGAATCCGAGGAAGTCAAATCCTTCAAATGTATGGGTAATCCTGGTCTTACTTGATTTTAATTCCAAACCCATGTCATTCAACCATGTATTGATGATTCTTTGACATTTTTCTACCACGTAATGGTCTTTATGCATTATGACAAAGTCATCTGCATATCGGATTAAATTTAATGCATTCCTATTTTTGGATTTACTTCCCTTCATAGTTTCTGCGAATTGTTTAATCCTTTTTTCCATGCCGTGAAGGGCTATATTTGCCAGAAGGGGAGATATGACTCCGCCTTGTGGAGTGCCCTCTTCTGTAGGTGAGAATGTCTCATTATCCATCACACCAGCTTTTAGCCAGGATTTGATTAATCGTCTTAAGGATGGATAAGTATTCAATTTTGTGAGAAGTGCATTATGGTTGATTTTATCGTTCGCGAAGCGTGGCCTACGGCCAAAGCATTTGGCAATGTCGGCATCTAGTACCCATTTAGGTTTTTGGTTGATGCCTGTGAATATTGCTTCAATAGCATCGTGACAGGAGCGTCCTGGTCTGAACCCGTATGAATTGGGTTCAAAACGTGCTTCCCATTCAGGTTCTAATGCCTGCTTAGTTAGTGCCTGTAATGCGCGGTCATACATGGTCGGGATTCCTAATGGGCGTTTTTCTGATTGTCCGGGTTTAGGAATCCAGACCCGTCTGGTAGGTTTTGCCTTTTTGGAGATTTTGAGGTTGGCTACTAAGGTGAGGCGTTGTCTCTTGGTTAGAGATTTGACCCCATCTATTCCGGCAGTCTTTTTACCTTTATTCTCCTGGGTGACCCTACGTACCGCTATCATCTTGGCGGTCCAGGACTTCATTAGAGTTTTTTGCAGTTTTCTTACCGCACGGATATCACCACGAACAGAGGCTCGAAATATTCGTTTTTGCAACTTAAATAGGGTCTTTTCTAGCTTGCGCCAGTTAACCTTATTCCATTCCACCGTCTGGAAACCCAGCGTCTTAGACATATCAATTGGTACTTACAACTATTTCATTTCCGTTTGACGTGAGTCCGTCAGTATATCCTAGACATTACTCTAGACATTAACTTCTGACTCAATCTTTCCCCGGTACGACATGCGGCTAACTACCTACTCAGAATATTCGACCTTTCAACAGAGTACATATCGGGGTTATTTCGTTCCTGATAACCATTCTGCGAACTTTTAGGGTGGTACTATTCACCAGGAATAATTTCGGGAAATCATTATGAAGAGTCAAAACCTCATAATCCATATTCCTTTGACTGTTTGTCTGTAGCGTAATCAACCCATTTCGCTACACGATGATAACGATGATTCAAACGTACCTTTCTCTCGTACCCATGAGTCCTGTGCCTGTTACTAACTTCCCCTGGATTGGTTCCGCTTCACTGTTCGACCCTTGCATCAATCCGTAAGTTCGTTACTCCTTATGAATCAGGGTAAGGCTGTCACTCGGATTTCACGAGGGGTGGATTTTCACCACCATGGTTACCAAGTTGTCTAGGTTCAGTAATTTGTCCTAGCGGTTAATCCCCCAAAACCCTGACGGGGCAAGGTTTATAACCAACGAATCGCACCTGATTGGTCATCTCAGGATGCTTTCTCATTCTGGTATTCCAATAGATTAGGTCTCCATCATAAGGGCTTCTGGTGTCTTTGACTTTTGTGTGTCTGATAATTTCTACCTTGGCATGTCTAGGTAAGTAATTATCTTTACTAGTCATAAACATCCATCTATCCTTTCCTAAGGTTCCCCAATATTTCTTGGTTACCCAGTTTTTAGATTTATTAGGATGCCTTCTGTATCCCCATCTTTGAAGCTTATTCCATAACATGTATCCTATTTTCTCGAATGTTTCTTTGCTACATACTGTTTTATTGTAGTTGCACCATCCGAGTATAATAGGTTTAAGGCATTTTATTAGTGCCTCTTGGGAGGCGGCTCTATGACGGTCTATTTTGTCTGAGAGCTGCCTATAATGTCTTTGGATGCTTTCTTTGGATGGTTTTATGATGGTCTTAAAACCTTGTTTTGACTGATTTTTACCTACATTGTATTGACGTATATTGAATCCTAGGAAGTCAAATCCGTCCGTTGTGTGGGCTATTTTTGTTTTACTTGGTTTTAATTCCAGCCCTATATCCTTCAACCATGTGCTAATAATTTTTTGACATTCTTCTACTGTGGTTTGGTCTTCGTGTATGATTACGAAGTCGTCAGCATATCTTATCAAACTCATTGCCTTTCTCTTTTGTGTTTTAGCCCTCCCTTTTATTTTTAATGTTTCTGCATATTGTTTGATGTGCTCTTCCATTCCGTGGAGGGCTATATTTGCCAGGAGTGGAGATATAACTCCACCCTGAGGAGTGCCCTCTTTTGTAGGTGAGAATGTTCCATTGTCCATCACTCCGGCTTTGAGCCAGGACTTTATTAGACGTCTTAAGGATGGATATGTATTTAATTTTGTTAGTAGCGTTTCATGGTTGATTTTGTCAAAGCATTTGGCAATATCTGCATCTAGAACCCATTTTTGTTTTTGGGCAATGGCTTTGAATATTGCTTCAATAGCATCGTGACATGAGCGTCCTGGTCTGAACCCATAAGAGTTGGGTTCAAATTTTGCTTCCCATTCAGGTTCTAATGCCTGTTTAGCAAGTGCCTGTAAAGCACGGTCATATATGGTCGGGATTCCTAAAGGTCGCTTTTCCGTTTTTCCAGGTTTTGGTATCCAAACCCTTCTTGTTGGTTTTGCCTTCTTATGGATTTT
>NZ_JAAHGN010000903.1:0-3173 GCF_010672485.1 Moorena sp. SIO2C4
CCTTTTTCTATATAGTTTATTACTTTTTTTCTGAAATCTAGACTGTATGGCATTGCTGTCAGTTATTGAAAATATACCCTTTTCATTTTACCTCATCACCGTCTTATCCTTAATTGAAACAACTATAGTTCCTACTGGAAAGTTGTTAGCGTTGCTAAAGGACACAGCAAAAACTCCTTGATATACCTGCATCAATTCTGGCAAAAATGCTGAATCTACACCAATCTGACCCGTACAACATTCTAGATTCCAATCACCACCCAAGGCAGCATTACCCGTGCGGTTCGCAGAAGCCGCAATGTCAGTACCAGTTATTTGGTGTAGTCGTTCCAAAAATTCTGTACCAGCATCTCCACCAGCAACATTGCAGCCGTAGAGGAGAATAGGAGTGGCTGAATCAGTCGTTGACCAAGTTTTTAATTGAGGGAGGTAATGGTTTAAAGTATCTAGACTAAGTTGGCTATTCCCTAAATACAAACACCCCGGTGAACCGTGAGAAACGATGTGAATAGCAGAAATATCAGTGCGTCCTTGCAGAGCCTTGGTAATTTGTGCCACGCCATCCTGTGTAGATTCCAGAACAATTACCTCAGTTCCCGGTACTGTACCATCAACTAAACTCTGATAATCATCAACCCCTGAGTCAATAAAGATAATAGTGCTAGAGATTTTAGAGTCACCTATTAAAGGGTTGTGTTGATCAGTTACGTAAAAGTTTAAGGACTTATCGAGCTCGTTGCTGCTTACATCTTTGGTGGTTAGCATTCTATAATCCTGATTTGGAATTTTAGATTGACTATAAGGCGTTGATTTATGCGGGATGATTGAACCCGGAACACCTCTCACTTGGTTAATCAATCCAAAAACCTAATTTTTCTACAGTTTTATATAAACTTTTGTAACTATTTTGATAAACTTTTGTAACTTATACAAAACTATATAACTAACTGAATATTGGAGGCTCTAATTACACTATATATAATTTAATTATTACACCTCTTGCATAAGTCTCATAAACCGTGGGTGTTGACAAGGCATGCATGCATGCATGCTAGAGGCAAAAGGGATAGATTTTGATTTCATATTTATTTGTGTATAGTTAAAAAAGAAAGGCTAAACGTGTTTAAGACAAAAGCACAGCACTTTGATGATATAGTGCTTGCTCATATCCTCGTGATCACTTGTGGACTAATCTAATTTGGGCGAATCTCATGTGCCGATCTGAGCTGATGGGAATATGGGGGCATGGGGGCATGGGAAGAGGTATTGACGTTTTTCCCCCAATACACTGTATGAGTGAATTTAAATTCTGATTAGCTTAGGGATTGATCCTAACTGAGTCATAGGTCATGGAGAAAATATGAAGGATGAAGGGTGAAGTATCAAGTATGAAGTATCAAGTATGAAGTATCAAGGGTGAAGTGGAGCGATAGAATCTATGGCTCCTATGTTGATTAGACCCAATTAGCAATCACCAATAACAATCATAAATGACTAAATGAAACATGGACTTGATGCCTACGCTCACTTGGACTCCCCCATCCACAGTTGGGAACCTCGTGCTAAGCTAATTGCCCTATTAACCCTAATTTTCGCGTTTTCCTTTGTACAGCATTTGATAGTGCTACCACCGATGGTGGCTCTGACCCTAATTTTTTATCGAGTCTCTCGCCTGCCACTGTCCTTTCTGTTGAATCGGTTGCGCTATCCGGGATTTTTTCTGTTAGGGATTACACTGCTACTCCCCTTCACAGTAGGCACTACCGTGATCATCCACCTTGGTCCAATCGCTCTGCGACAGGAAGGACTGCTAACCCTAGTGCTGATTGCCACCCGTTTCCTATGTATTCTCACCATTAGTGTGATTTTATTTGGCACCGCACCCTTTTTGACCAACATCAAAGCTATGCGATCGCTTGGTCTGCCATCACTGCTAGCGGATATGACTCTGTTGTCTTACCGCTATATTGAGCAATTTAGTAACGACCTAGCTAAAATGAAGCGGGCAATGCAGCTGCGAGGTTTTCGTGCCAAAGGACCAAAGCTTTCATGGCAGGAATTTGGAGGTCACCCAGTTGCTTCGCTACTGGAATCCTTCGCCCGTACTTACCGTAACCTGAGACTTTTAGCTTCCCTAACCGGAACACTTTTGGTGCGCAGTTACCAGCAATCCCAGCAAGTCTATAAAGCGATGATTTTACGAGGGTATAGTAACACCTCTCAATTTATGGTTTCTGAAAGTTCTGGTGTGACAAGAGAGACTAGAACACAGAGCTTTTCATTACCCCTTCCTAGGGGAAAGCGTATGGGGTCTAGTACAAACACTGCTAGTTTCCACCACTACATTGCTTTGGGACTGACTAGCTTGATTTCAGTAGGATTTGTGATCGCCGAAATTCTGTTAACAGAAGCATGACCGAAGCGAATTAAGACTCATCAATGATAACTAATTAATGGTAATCAAATCAAGGTAATATTGATTCCGGTTAACGACTTATAAGTTTAGGGTTTGGGTTGGGGTTTTGTTAATTTAAATTAAATAAAATTAATAATTAAATTAACACTTAACACAATTCCCTCACCCCGACTATAAGTGATTAGCCGTAATTAATATGGCTGCTGAATTTATCCTAGCCTACACCGAACGCTATCAGGCGAAACGACTTCATTCTTGGCCTTTCGGCCACGCTACGCGAACAGACTTCATCCTTCAGACTTTTACCGTGACCCAGCAACAACAAGAATTTTTTTACCGAGAAGATTACATTGAACCCTATCAGTCACCTACTTCCTTACACTACGCCCTTGCCATTGATAGTCTGTATTTTTCTTACCCAGACCAACCGGATAGTTTACGCAATATCAATCTCACCATTAAGCCAGGAGAACGGGTGGGTTTAATTGGTCCGAATGGTGCTGGTAAAACTACCCTATTTCTGACCATCTGTGGCATTTTAAAACCAACTAGGGCAAGAGTGATGCTGTTATTTGGCAAACCTGTGGTAGCGGGTGAGTTTCGCCCAGAAATTGGTCTGGTGTTTCAGAATCCCGATGACCAGTTATTTTCCCCTTCGGTCTGGGATGACGTAGCCTTTGGACCAGAGAATATGGGGTTACCAACGGTTGAGGTTGAACAGCGAGTTCAAGAAGCCCTATCCCTGACGGGTGTGGAA
>NZ_JAAHGN010000904.1:0-3168 GCF_010672485.1 Moorena sp. SIO2C4
TGGCGCGAGGAGAAGAAGCTGGTTTTGACTTCAAAAAAGGTGAGCTGATTATCCCTCGGAGTAATCCCCAAGTTGGTGACTTGGCAACCCCAATAAACTCCTCAGATATTAGCCTTAACTTCCTCAAAAACCTACCTATTTACCGTCCCGGTCTTTCTCCCCTGTCCAGGGGTCTAGAAATTGGCATGGCTCATGGGTATTTTATCTTTGGTCCGTTTGCCAAATTAGGACCGTTGCGGGATTCACAGACGGCAAACTTAGCTGGTGTAACAGCAGCCATTGCTCTGATTGTCATCGCGACCATCGGCCTATCAATCTACGGTACAGTCACCTTTAAGAAAGAGCTACAAACTGTACCTCGACCCACATTCGTTACTAGGGTACCCGAGGTACCAGAAACTATCCAAACTGCTGACGGATGGAGTCAGTTTGCTGGAGCTTTTCTAGTTGGTGGCGCTGGAGGAGCGATTTTTGCCTATCTGCTGGTCAATAACTTCAGTATGATTCAGGGATTGATGGGTTAAATTAGTTGCTAAAAAGTTTCAACAAATGCTAAGGTAATTGATGGAGCATTCTATAGGCTTCTTAAAACAGGAGCTGTCTGGGGCTAGGAAGCCATGTCAACCCTAACCCCATTATTTCTTTTCCCTAGCTTAGATATAACTAACGGTTCATCCGTCCCATAGTGACAGCCAGGTTAAATGCAACCTTGACCGAAACTATTGGAACAGACAATATGCCCTCCTTTTGGTCTCAGTTTATTGATAAATTTTAGTGATAAACTTGAAACGACCTAGAGGGCGTTCATAAAGATGGATGCCATAACCTAGATGGATGTCTCCACCTGCCACTAGCATTTACTGGTATTGCTGCCACTGTCGGCAACAGATGCCAATGCTGGAGGAAACCATACTGACTGAGTCAGTATCCTGTGGGGATATCGAAGACGTAACTGCTTCTGTACTACCTGGCTAACCACTAAGCACAGCAAGCATACTACTTAGTTTCTCGGCGTTGCTGAATCTTCGAATGAATATAAGTAGAGTGGGCATCCTGCCCGCGCGAAAATAAGCATGAAACTGGCAAGATGCCAGTTCTACACAAGATGCCAGTTCCACGCCTGATGCCCATTCTAAAAAACTCTTACAATCATTCCATTATTAAGCAACCCCAGTTTCTCAACCATCTAGTAAGTATTCAGCGATCAGCACTAAGCAAGATTTTTAATCAGCCTTTAGTTAAAGAGTACTTTGTCTTTAACTAAAGGCTGATTAAAAATACCTTATCGCTGATTGCTTACACCAAGGAGCATGTCATCTTTGTAATTCTGTACATAGATCCCCCCTAGCCCCCCTTAAAAAAGGGGGGAATTAGATTCAAAAGTCCCCCTTATTAAGGGGGATTTAGGGGGATCGAAATCAGGAATTAACAAAATTGATATGCTCCTCTTACACCATCTAATCAACAGGTGCGACCCGTGGCGAATTTAATTCGCCAACGGAAAGCGCACCTAATCAATCAGGAGTAAATAAAAATGTCAAAAATTGGTCTTTTCGTCGGCTCTCAAACCGGTAAAACCGAGGCGGCAGCTGAGGAAATTCAAACAGGACTTGGCGGTGATGATGTCGTCACTATACATAAAATAGAAGAGGCTGAAAATAGCGATTTTGAAAAGTACGAAAATCTCATCATCGGCTGTCCTACTTGGGATATTGGGGAATTACAAGCTGACTGGGATGGCTACTTTGAAGAGTTAGATAATATCAACTTCAGTGGTAAGAAAGTTGCCTATTTTGGGACTGGAGACCAGGAGGGCTATCCTGATAATTTTATGGATGCCATTGGTATTCTAGAAGCCAAAATTTCCGAATTGGGGGGTACCACCGTTGGACAGTGGCCGAAGACTGAAGAGTACGACTTTAATGAATCAAAAGCTCTCAAAAATGGTAAGTTTATTGGTCTTGCCCTGGATGACGATAACCAGTCTGAACTGACTGAAAAACGGATAAAAACTTGGGTAGCGCAACTCAAACAAGAGTTTGGAGTTTAGTTTTTACAACCGTTGTAAGCTGGTAAGCATTCAGCCATCAGCCGTCAGCCGTGAGCTTTTGGCTCACGCTGCTTGAGGTGCTTATTTTATTCAAAAGCAGCTCAAGTAGTGTGCGCTATGGGCATAAACTGTTACCGTAGCCTGGCCATAGGCCTTTGGCTCATAGCTGATAGCTGATAGCTGATAGCTGAATGCTTACACCTGAAAACCGTCTCTCTTTTATAAAGCTAGCTACGTTGATCGTTGACTATTGACCACTGACAGTTGATCGTTAACGGTCAACATTAATGACTTGCCAACAGATAAAAAATTGCTTCACCCCTATTGAAGATTTGTGATTAAAAAATTGCTATAGGTATCCGTTTAGTAATTGTGATAATTTTTGATACCTACTCCCTACTCCCTACTCCCTTTGCTATATGTCTACTCTGCCTGATATCCTTTGGTTGAATGTTAGTCCAAGTTTTCTACGTTTTGATCAGCCTTTAATTCGTTATTTGTCTAAACAAAAGCGAGTTGGCCAGTGGGAGTATCGCCAAAACCAAGATGAACCAACTTCTCTTGATATCGCCCTTACCTTACTTCATGACTATCTCAAAACCTGCGATCATCCTATCCATCTGGTGGGCCACAGCACTGCTGGTTTGGTAGGACTACTCTATAGCCGTAAATATCCTGAAAAAGTCCAGTCTTTAACTCTATTATCAGTAGGTGTTAATCCCGCAGTTGACTGGCAAGCCCACTACTATGTGCAGCTCCAACTTTTACCCTGCACTCGCCAAGTGTTGCTTACCCAAATGGTTAAGAGCCTCTTTGGTCATCACAATCACCATATCACTAAAGGTTTAGTAACCATCCTAGAGCAAGATTTAGCTTATTCTCCCTCTCCTCACTCCCTATATAAACGGGTTAGTGTACCACCAACAGCAGTGCAAGTGCCATTAATGGTATGTGGTTGCAAGGATGACATTATTGTTGATTCTAATGCTTTGCAAGGATGGAAACCTTGGTTAAAAGAATGCGATCGCTTATGGGAATATCCGGAAGGAGGTCACTTTTGCCACTATTTCCATCCCAATCGAGTAGGACGGCAAATCATCCGGTTTTGGGATGGAAAA
>NZ_JAAHGN010000905.1:0-3166 GCF_010672485.1 Moorena sp. SIO2C4
TTGCCATCAATCTTACCAGTATAGTAGTCACTAATCCAAAGTACTTCTTGGACTGTTTTGACAGCCTCACCAAAACTACCAGGACGTAGAATCGGCATATTGACCGGAGCACCACCCAGAAGAGCTTGCCAGGTCTTTTGGTCTACAATACCAGTTGCTCTGAGAAATACCTTTTGCTGGTAGCCTTGCACAGCATATTCAATCTCTGTGTCAAAGATACCATCTAATGGACCAAAGTAATATCCCCGGTGAGCCAAGATACTTTGTAATTCTACCACATAAAGACCAATGAACCCTAGATAAAGGGTGTGCTTTCTGAGCCAAGCAGTGACACAAGCACTGGTCTGGGAGGTTTCCAAATTAATCAAAGCTGTCATGCTAGATTTCCCTGATGAAATTTTTCCTGGCATTCTTCATAATCAAATATCTGAGGTTGATCTGGGGTGATTTAAGTTTTAATAAGTTGTTAACCTTCTGCCAGTAAAGCGTGATTTGAATCACGTTAACTATGTTGACTGTTGACTGTTGACTGTTGACTATTGACTGTTGACTGTTGATCTTAGGGATGCACAGCCAAGGCTTGCATGCAGTAGTTAACATAAAACGTTCCATGTAGTTACCCCACGTTACGTTTATTTCTATCGACCCTAGAGGTTTCAAAATTTCTAGTTAATACCAAGTAGCATTGAGCGTTAGCACCCTCTATCGAGAGTTTCCCAGTCTGGTGGTGTCTTGCCGTCTTTGAATGCAATCCCTCTGATGGCAATGTCATACTATAGTGCTTTATATAGTGCATATAGTGATTTGCAGCTCAGTAAAATACACTTTAGCCTCTCGGGAGCTCCCACTGCAATCACCGGCTGTATTCTATTCCAATCAAGACTGCTATAGATTTAACTGAGTAATGAAACTGTTTGTGCCAGGTCGCCTTTGTCTATTTGGGGAACATAGTGATTGGGCAGGAGGCTATCGCTGCCTAAATCCCGAGCTCGAAAGAGGCTACACCCTAATCACCGGAACCAATCAGGGACTTTATGCTCTGGTCTTATCTCATCCGACCGAGCTGATTATGCGTACTTCCCTGAGGGAGGGTACACCGACCGTTTCTATTAGTTTACCAATGGAAAGGAGTGCTCTGCTCGCTGTTGCTAAAAAAGGCGGTTTTTTTAGTTATGCTGCTGGGGTTGCCTACCAGTGTCTATCTCGCTATCCTGTCGGTGGAATTGAAATCGATAATTACCGCACTGACTTACCAATCAAGAAAGGGCTATCCTCAAGTGCAGCAATTTCCGTCCTAGTTGCCCGCAGCTTCAATCGCCTGTATGACTTAAACATGACCCTCCAAGAGGAAATGGAGTTAGCCTATCTAGGGGAAACCACCACCCCTTCCCAATGTGGTCGGATGGATTTCGCCTGTGCTTATGGCAATCGACCGATCATGATGATGTTTGATGGTGATCACACCGAGATTAGTGAACTCAAGGTACCTCGGAATCTGTTTTTTGTAATTGTAGACCTCGGGGCAAGCAAAAATACTCAGGAAATCCTGAGTAAACTGAATCAGTGCTATCCATTCGCCACTAACGAAATACAACAGAATGTTCAGCACTATCTTGGTCCAATCAGTTCTAAAATTACTCAGGAGGCAGTTGAGGCTCTGGAAAGGGGTGATGCTGAACGGATTGGTAGCTTGATGAACCAGGCACAAGCTGAATTCGACCGCTATCTTATCCCTGCTTGCCCTGAGCAATTAACTGCTGGAGTGCTGCACCAAATCCTGAATTATGAACCAATTCAACCTTATATCCTAGGGGGAAAGGGAGTTGGCTCTCAAGGGGATGGCACCGCACAATTTATTGTTAAAGACAAGGAAAGTCAACAAAAGTTAATTAAAATTATTGAGCGTGATTTTCCTCAAATGGAATCTTTGACGTTAACGATTTATGCAGACCAATAACGTTCGCAAAGCTTTAATTCCCGCAGCGGGTTTTGGTACCCGTTTGTTTCCAGCCACCAAAGTGGTAAAAAAAGAGTTATTTCCGATTATTGACCGGGATGGTAGGGCGAAACCAGTGATCATGGCGATTGTAGAAGAAGCGGTCAGTGCTGGGATAGAAGAAGTGGGGATTGTGGTTCAAAAAAGCGATCGCAAACATTTTGAAGAATTTTTTAAGTCCCCCCCCAAACCCGAACTCTTCGAGAAACTCTCTCCAGAAAACCAAGCATACAGCCAATATTTACAGGATTTAGGCCATAGAATTACCTTTCTGATTCAAGAGGAGCAAGAAGGCTATGGTCATGCTGTATTCTGTGCCAAAGAATGGGTAAATAATCAGCCTTTTCTATTGTTGCTGGGGGATCATGTTTACACTTCTGACCATGAAACTTCCTGTGCTAGTCAAGTTCTAAACGTTTATAACCAGGTTGATCAGAGCGTTGTTGCCTTGACCGTAATGCCAGGAGAGATTATTCACAAAGCTGGTTGCGTGACTGGGATTTGGCAAGAGTCAGAATCACGGTTGCGTGTGACAGAGCTTTATGAAAAGCCTACTCTTGAGTATGCGCGAGCCCATCTCCATATGGAAGGAATGGCAAAGGATCAGTTCTTAGCGGTATTTGGTATGTATGTACTTAAGCCGAAAATTTTTGACTATCTTGAAGAGCACATCAACCAAAATATCCGTGAAAAAGGTGAATTTCAGCTCACATCATGTCTTGATAAATTGCGACAAGAAGAGGGCATAACCGGTTATCTAGTTAAAGGCAAGTATTTTGATACCGGAATGCCCCAGTTTTATCGACAGACCATAATTGATTTTCCGAATCAAACTTAGGTGACTTGATCTGATTAATCCTGTTTTTTTAATCCTGTTTCTCGAAACTAAGGGAAGCAGAATTCATACAGTAGCGTAAGCCTGTTGGTGGTGGTCCATCGCTAAACACGTGACCTAGGTGAGCGTCACAGACAGCACACAACACTTCTGTCCTGCGCATAAATAGGCTGTTATCCGGTTCCTCCTTTACATTCTCTTCTTTGATAGGTGCGAAAAAACTAGGCCAACCTGTCCCAGAATCATATTTGGTATCAGAGTTAAATAGCTCTGTTCCGCAACAGATACATTTGTAGATACCCTTGTCCTTATTGTTCCAGTATTCTCCAGTGAAG
>NZ_JAAHGN010000906.1:0-3159 GCF_010672485.1 Moorena sp. SIO2C4
TCGGGAATCGGGAATCGGGAGTCGGGAATCGGGAATCGGGAGTAGGGAGTAGGGAGTAGGGAGTATGGAGTAGGGAGTAGGGAATCGGGAGTAGGGAATCGGGAGTCGGGGTAAGCTATCAGCTATCAGCTATCAGTAACGGGCAAGATGCCCGTTCCACCCACCGGGTCAAACAGCTTTTAGGAGATGCACCCAACAAGGAAGAAACAAGTGGTAATAAACAAGTGGGAAAAAATCAAGTAGGCTAAAGTTTTTAACAAGAGAAAAAATTAGCGATGCTCGGTAAGATCCGCTACGCGATGCTCGGTAAGATCCGCTACGCGATCGCATAAATTCAAAAGTTACTGAGTCGATTCACTATCTTCGAGTTGACTTCAGTTTAAAACCCGCTTAACCACCATAGTTATTGCTTAATTGATTGCGTTTGATGTCAAGTTAACTATCAACAGTAAAAAAAACAAACATCAACCTGTATATTAGGTTTGTATAGCGTTTTTCATAGCTATGAGGTATATTCAATTTTATTACCTCTGTTCCCTGTTCCCTATTCCCTGTTGCCTTTGCTATATTAGTTTCACCGCAGCAATTAAGCTAAGATAAGCGAGAAAGCAGCCATCATTAGAATTAGGTATTGAGGAGTTGAGGAAATGGGTAATGCTATTGGTTTATTGTCCACACTAGGAACGCTAGTGCTGGTGAGTCTGGCTAGTTTAATGATTAAGTCGCAACCAGCATTTGCTCAAGCTGCCTACGGAAGTTATGTGGGAATCGGTCCTACGTTTGGTATTACAAAGGATGATGATGGAGAAGGTCAGCAAATTGGTGGATTAATTGCGTTTCGCTACAAATTCCTAGAAATCCCCATTTCCTTCCGGACACAAGCCCTGATTGGTGCTGGCACTGCTATTGTGCCAACAATTTCCTACGATTTCCCCCTTAACTGGCAAACCGATGCTTACGTGGGAGCAGGGGCTGTATTTGCTAGCGGTCACTCTCCCTCACCAGTAGGAGATAAGACAAGTTTTGCTATACAACCTGGTATTGATTTTATGATTCCTAATAGCCAAACGGTTTTGTTTGGTAATGCGATTATTGCTTTTGATGCCTATCGGGAGGGTGGCGGCGTGGCTGCCTCTGTTCAAGGTGGATTTGGTTTAAGATTTTAGTTTGAATCGTCGGGAGTCGGGAGTCGGGAGTCGGGAGTCGGGAGTCGGGAGTCGGGAGTCGGGAATATTTGCTCAGAAATGTTGAATCGAGTAGTAAACGATTACCAACATGGCTGATGTCTGTCTATCGTTGTTGTCAACACAGACATTCTTCCCCCTGTTCCCAGATCCGCTGTTCCCTATTCCCTATTCCAAAGTTCAACAAGTCTGCTTTTTACTTCAATTCAAAATAGCCCCGTCCGGTATAGTTTCTTGTTTCATTGTCCAAAATTGGCTCAGTACATGAATTTGCTTTAATCCCACAATTAAATTCAAACCAGGTATGAAAATCCACCACACTACCAGAGGTTCTGTGAGTCCTTCTTGTCGATACAGTTGGTTAACTGTGCGGTAAAGCCTGAACTGCACAATGTAAATCCAAACGATACCGACCAGGGAAAACCAACCAAACCACCCAGGCACATCGGGATCTAATATCCATAAGGCTTGTGGAACGGCGACACCTAAAAGGAACGGTAGTAAACACAGGTTACCGGACCAACCAGAATTGTTATAGTCTCGCAACTCTTCCTGAATGATCCACTTGTACCAACCGTAATACAGCGTTAATGTGGCTACGGATAGCAGCATCACTTTTACCAGAGGACGGGGTTTCCCAAGAGGTTGGTCAGACATAAGGCAAAACTATTGCATCGGAACATCACTCTGTATTTTAAAATCCCTTAACGTAAGCATTCAGCTATCAGCTATCAGCGAACAGCGATTAGCGCTACGCGCACGCTACTTGAGGTGCCGTCAGCTATCAGCTATCAGCGTGTCGCGTATCAGCTAATGCACTACAGATGGTGCTACTTGAGGTGCTATCAGCCACAAGCCTTGGCCACGCTACGCGAATGGCCAAGGCTTGTGGCTGACGGCTGACGGCTGACGGCTGACGGCTGAATGCTTACCCCTTAACAAAAATTAATACAATTTAAGGTAAAATAACAAAGCGTTGGACTGAGGCAGAGTAAGAACAAACACCATGGTGAAAGCACAAATTGGGATTATTGGCGGTAGCGGACTTTACAAAATGGCTGCTCTCAAGGATGTGCAGGAGGTACCGATTGACACCCCCTTTGGTCCTCCGTCCGATGCCGTGATGCTGGGAACCTTAGAAGGAACTACTGTAGCTTTCCTAGCTCGTCATGGTCGCAATCATCATCTGATGCCTTCGGAGTTACCCTTCCGAGCCAATATCTATGCCATGAAGCAGTTAGGCGTAGAGTATATCATCTCTGCCTCAGCAGTGGGTTCTCTCCAGGAAGAGGTCAAACCCTTGGATATGCTGGTACCGGATCAGTTTATTGACCGGACGAAGAATCGGGTTTCCACCTTTTTCGGGGACGGGATTGTGGCTCATATTGGGTTTGGACACCCGGTGTGCAACCAACTGGCGGGAATTTTAGTGGATGCGATCGCAAGTTTGGAGTTACCAGAGGTTACCGTACATAACGGTGGCACTTATCTGTGCATGGAAGGGCCAGCATTTTCCACCATGGCCGAATCTAATCTCTACCGCAGTTGGGGCGCAAAAGTAATTGGCATGACCAACTTGCCAGAGGCCAAGTTAGCACGGGAAGCCGAAATTGCCTATGCTACCCTAGCCCTCGTCACCGATTATGATTGCTGGCATGAGGATCATGACCATGTCACCGTGAATATGATACTTGATAATCTACAGCGCAATGCGATTAATGCTCAGAAGGTGATTCAAGAAACAGTGCGCCGGTTAGTTGATAATCCACCTGTTTCTAAAGCTCATTCTGCCTTGAAGTATGCTATTTTTACTCCCTTGGATCAGGCTCCAGAAGCAACTAAGGAGAAGTTGGAGTTGATATTGCGGAAGTATTTGTAAAATCGCCAAGAGCTAAAGGTGGCGCTGGATATATATAGCAATTCTCTTTCCCATGAGGTACAAAGGGATCCCCCTAAATCCCCCTTAAAAAGGGGA
>NZ_JAAHGN010000907.1:0-3156 GCF_010672485.1 Moorena sp. SIO2C4
TGTCAATTCATGGGCAATCAATTCCTGCCCTCCTCGACTCCCAGGGTTATATTCCCCCTGCCGAAAGAAGATATCTTTACCTGTAGTAAAAGCACGAGCTTGAATAGATTGATTCAACTGGTCAGATTGGGCATCATTGTGAACCCTGACTCCACTAAAATCTGCCCCAAACGACTGTTCCATTGGTTTCCGGATACTTAAGGCGATCGGCATCCCCGACCCCCTTGCCTGTTGGATTGAGCTTTCTAACTCTGGGGTAGCCGCCATCCCACCTTCTACAGATTGAAGCTGTAACTTTGGCTTCCTCATCAGTTCATCTTGCTGACCTTGAGCTTGAATCGAGTCTGGTTGATTGCTGTGACTAGTCACTGGTGTGTTGATCCGATCCACTACTTCCGATGCTACTCGGTCAGCTTCAAGCTCATATTTATCCCCAGCTTCACCAATAGTTAGCTTCGCCTGCACTCGATTGCCCTGCTGCCAATTGCCCTTTAATTCATGGGAAAGTCCCCTAAACATTGGCATTCGCTGGATTGGTTGCCCACTCACAGGGGAGACACTACTCAGCAGAGGATCTTGGGAACGATGAACTTGTCCAGATAAGTCTGGCTGGGATTTAATTAGATTACCCAGTGCTCGGTTACCAATTATCCCTTGCAGTTCCTCGACTGGGTGGTATGTTGGCTTCCTACTTCCCGATACTATAGACTGATCTCGAGCTTGTGTCGTTCTGGTTTGGCTTTGTCGTAGATTACCCATGAGCTTGGTTAAATTAAGAGTCGGCAAACGTCACATCATCATCATAGAGCCGAACAGTGACTGGATCAAGAACAGTATCATAAAACTACTTTGGCAAGGGCTCTACTATCAGCGATCGCACTGGAATCTGAATTGTTCTATCGTAACCATTCAGCTCATACGCTATAGGCAAGCTATGATAACAGCGTTCAAGCGGATCGCTTCTTTTAAGCTGACTGCTGAGTGCTGATAGCTGTTGGCGTAGCCTGCCCGTAGCGCATATGCTTACTTATTTATGACGCCATTAAAGAGGTGATTTTACAATGTATAACCTAGAGTTTTATCGCCAGATAATTCAGTCGTTGTTGACGGATTATGCTGCCATTCCCATCGCCAATGGAGTGATTGATTGCTACACGGTTTTTGATACGAAACAAGACCACTACATGGTAATGACTGTGGGATGGGATGGCTATCGGCGGGTCTATGGTTGTGTTTTACATTTAGATATTAAGAAGGGAAAGATTTGGATTGAGCAAAATATGACGGAAATGAGAATAGGCCAAGAACTTGTGGATCGAGGGGTAGCGAAGGACGATATTGTGCTGGGGTTTCAAGCACCAGAATTTCGGCAATATACGGACTATGGTGTTGGATACTTTGTAAGTATGGTAGGGTGGGCAAATGATGATAGTTTGGCAATTTAATTAGGAATCATCGACCTTTGCCCACCAGCATGGTAGGGTGGGCTCGTCTTGCGCTTCGAGGATAGATTCATCCCCTTGACGAATGGCTCGTCCATAAGCCAGCACCTCCTCAAATGCCGGTTCATCTTTAAAAGATCCTGTAATTTGTTGTAGCCAATTCATCGGTTGGGGGGTCGAAACTTGCTTCTGTAACTCCGCGATCGCATCCTCTATGGCTGTTAGCCTTTCCTAAGCGAGAAGTGTTGATTGTCATTTGAGTTTTTCGTTAATCAGTAAATCAATTGACATTGTTATAATTCAATATAACAGAATTCGGAATTAGTTGGTTGGATTTTATTCCCTCAAGCCAATCTACAAGATCGGCGTAAGGACTTGTTTTTTTTGGCAATTAATTGTACTATTAAATCGTTTGTTTTGAACAATGCAAATAGATGGTTTGTTACATTTCATGCTATAGATGGTGCGTTACATTTCATTAACGCACCCTACAAGAGATGCGATCGCACTGAATTTATCAAGGTCTAAACTATGCTTTCACAAAACCTGAGAATTGTTACTCTGCTCCCCAGTGCCACGGAAATTGTGGCAGCTTTAGGATTAACTGATGCCATTGTGGGGCGATCCCACGAATGCGACTATCCCGCAACCATCAAAAATCGACCTGTCTGCACCGAGGCTCAAATCAATAGCGACAAACCTAGTGCCGAGATTGATGATGATATAAACAATCTGGTAAAACGTGCCTTGAGTATTTACCAAGTAAAAACTGATGTTTTAGAACAATTGCAACCAACCCACATTGTTACTCAAGATCAATGTGATGTCTGTGCTGTCAACTTCGATGTGGTCGAGAAAGCAGTTGCTAACCTTACTAATAGCCAGCCTCAGATAATTTCCTTGCAGCCAAACTTGCTAGCTGAAGTTTGGGCAGATCTTGAGCGAGTTGCTACCATCTTGGGAGTAGAGTCACAATCTTTACTGAAGCAATTACAGTCTCGCGTCGAAACCTGTAGGCAAAAGACACAGGAAATCTCGGAAAATCACCGCCCTACTGTTGCTTGCATAGAGTGGACTGATCCTCTCATGGCTGCTGGTAACTGGATTCCTGAATTAGTAACAATTGCAGGTGGTAATCCTGTGTTTGGAGCTTTAGGTAAACATTCCCCTTATCTGGAATGGGATGCTCTAGTAAAAGCTGATCCAGACGTAATTATTGTAATGCCTTGCGGCTTTGATTTGGAACGCACAACACAAGAAACCCAACAGATGGCTCAACATTCGCAGTGGTCAAGTTTGCAAGCGGTACGCCAGCGTAAGGTTTTTGTTACTGATGGTAATGCGTATTTCAATCGTCCAGGACCAAGACTAGTAGATTCAGTAGAAATGATAGCGGAAATTTTGCATCCAGACCTGTTCACCTTTGGTTATCAAGGCAGTGGCTGGGAACGGTTTGAGGTAGGAAATGCTTAAGTGCGATCGCATTTTGTAGGGTGGGCATTGCCAGTTTCCCACTCCCCTACCTGCCCGAATTCACCAAAGCAATGCCCACCAAAAAGTCAAGCTACCCACAGTTAATCTATAGCGTTTCTCATACCTATGAGGTACAGTATTCATGGGCGCTTATTACCTTAAGACCTTCTTACTTCTGCCTTCTGCCTTCTGCCTTCTGCCTTAAAAGGATAAGTTTTGTCCTCATGACTCTGAGAATTGC
>NZ_JAAHGN010000908.1:0-3150 GCF_010672485.1 Moorena sp. SIO2C4
AAAGGCTTGGCAGAACGGGAAGCTAAAATTTGGGAAAGCTTGGAGGATTATATCCAGCTGTTGCGTGGTAAGTCAGTATTTTTCATGGGGGATAACTTGCTGGAAGTTTCCTTAGCTCGTTTCCTGGAAATCAGGGCAATCCCACCCCTAACGCACCCTACGCAACTATTTTAGAATTTTTTGGTATATTTAAAAACTTTCAAAAAAAGAGTTTTCAAGCGATAGCTAACTTTGGCAAGACTCCAGTTACGACCTGCTAAAGGCCAGGTTAACTCACACAGAGTTCCTTGGGGAGAAAGAGGCTCTCGCTTAAATGTTCCTCCTAGTTGTTTCGCCAGAGCTTTAGCTTGCTGTGTTCCTCGGTTTTCAGAAGATGAACAGATGCCAGAGCCATTATCTTTAACACTCAGAGTGTACCGGTTCTCATGTAGCTTACCAGTCGCACTAAGACGAGTTACTCCTTTAGCATGTTTCCCGACATTGTACAAAGCTTCTTCGAGAAACTGACAGAGTTCTCGATTTTGCTCAATAGTTAAATATTGTTCCGGGATCTCCTCAAATTTAAGGGCTTTAACCTTAAGGGTATTAAAATGAGGAAGATGCCGTTCCAGCGTATCTCTACAGACTTCATAGAACAGCTTACTTATTGGATGCTTCAATGACAGTTTTAGGTTACTTCCTAGACGGATAGTTTCTTCTTGAGTCAGAGTTTATTGTTTGAGGTAGTCTGCAATTTCCCATATGTCATCCTTGATAGTTTTAAGTTTCAACAGTAATTCATCTTCTGGCAAATCCTGGTTTTGAATGCGCGTAATAATGTACGCTAGTGTTTGCATTGGGCCATTATGAATGATATTAAATGTTTCATCAATAGTCCGTTGGCGCACATTGATCTGAGACCTCAAAGCCTGGTCATAGTGATAGAAAGCAGGAAATAGTAAACTATTTATGACTAAAATTAACAACGCTGGTGCTACTGGAATCCACCAGCCCCAAACTAGGAACACATAACCAACTCCAACTAGTCCAAAGCTGGCAACCCCAACACCAAACAGATTTTTGAATGGGGATTGAGTCAGCCGACCAAGACCAATGGCCAGAAAACCCCAACCTAAAATCCATAGATATTCCCAAGGATCTGACCAAGTTCTTAAAAGCGATCGCTGATCCAGAACAGCACTGAGAATTTGACTAGTAGCATGGGCATGAAATTCTACACCATAGATTTCGCCAGGAGGGTTCAAACCCTTGATGGCAGTGGTATTGACAGTGTCTTTGATGCTGGGAGTAGTGACTCCAACAATCACAATGCGATCGCGAATCCAACTGGGATTAAAATTCTCGGTTTTGATATCCTTAAGTAATAGAATACGAAAGCGTTCTCGACCACTCCGAAAATTGAGCAGCACCTGAACTCCACCCGCATCAGTTCCCACATAGCCACCAGAATTGGGCAAAAAACGAGGTAGCTCCGTTGAACCAAACATCATCCCATCAGGATTTTTAATGCCATTTTCGAGAGAAATGCCTTCAACCGTTAAATAAGTTTTTGCCAGACGGAGAGATAAAGAGAACTTGCCCCCTTCAGGAGTAGGAGTCCCTAGAAGACTGCGCCGGACGTTGCCATCCCCATCGAAAAGAACATCTGAGAAACCAACCCGTTCCGGGGGAAATCCCGGTGGTGGCTTAATTTTAGTTGGTAATACTTTTTCAATGGCAATCAGATTCTTGATATCCTCAAAGGTTTCAACCAGTTGCTCGTGACCTGGCTCAACTGGTAGATCCCGAACAATATCAAGACCAATTGCTCTAGGTTTGTAGGTTTGCAATCTCCGCAGCAGCCTTGCAATGTCTTGATCCGGTATGGGATAGGTTCCTACATCCTGGATATCCTCTTCATCAATTCCAACAATAACAACCCGTTCATCCATAGGTTCATAAGGACGCAAACGCAGAAAAGTATCGAGGGTTATCCACTCACTAAATTGAAGGTATCCATTGAGACGGGCTAACATTACCAGTCCAATCACTGCAATTCCTGGCAATTCTCCTCCACGCCAGGTGCCAATTTTGTTTCTTATTTTTGGCCAAATACTTCCCAACAACAGGTTTTTTCCTTGCTTAATTTATCAATCAATAAACCCTTCTTCTCTGGCTCGCATCTCGGTTTGAATTCGGAGATTCTTCCCACCTTCAGGATAAACACCCAGAACGTCTCGAATTTTCGTCCAGTAGTGAACCACAGTTCGTTCACTTTTATGCATACGCCCAGCAATTGCCTTATCTTGCAATTCCTCATGAAATGCTAGGGTGAGTAACTCCAGCCACTCTGGCTTAACTTCTCCTTTGAGCATATTTAGATCTTTTGTATGGGTTAATCCCTGCAATGCCCAGTCAACTCTGGTTAACATAACCTGACCGGAGAAACCCTTATCTACCAAGGTGAAACCCCCGTTGTGCTCGTCAATCTCATCCTTAATCCGCACCAGGGCTTTGAGGTAAGTGCTTAACACCACAAGATTGAGGTTGGGATACTGCTTCATCACTATCTGCAAGAGTTTAATACCCGTCTCGATTTTAGCTGTATTCTCAGAAGCTTCTGGAATGGAAAGATCGACAATAACAAGGTCAAGCTGAAATCGTTCCAGTTGTTCCAGAGCGCTCTGGAACGTTTGAGCTGTTAGGATTTCCGCTTCTGGATACTTCCGTCGTAGGGTGTCGATTATTCCACCCAGCATCAATTCGTGGTCATCAACCACAAGCAGCTTCCGTTTCCTTGACTTTGGTAAATCTTGGGTCATCATCAATTCCCTCTATGTTTGCTATTCACTATTGGAACCTATCGTTGCAATTTAGCCAACGAGGTTTTAAGACAGCCAAGTTTTTCCTGTCATGGGTCTTACAGCCGTTTTCATATGAATTGACCTCACTAGCTTTAGCTGCAAGCCCCCTAAATCCCCCAATTCTGGGGGACTTTAACTCAATTTCCCCCCTCCGGTGCGCTTTCCGTTGGCGAATTAAATTGGGTGCGGCTCTTTTAAAAGTACGGTAGACTAGATCTCAGTAAAACTGACAAATTAGTCAGAGTAATAGTTTGAGTCAATACCTCCTGGTGGGTGACCAGCTGAAAAAGTCAGCAGTAGTTCAGGA
>NZ_JAAHGN010000909.1:0-3147 GCF_010672485.1 Moorena sp. SIO2C4
TTGACACTAGTGTGTGTTTTCAAAGTTTTCCGCAAGATATTAGATCCCCCCCAGCCCCCCTTATTAAGGGGGGAGCCATACTCAAAGTCCCCCTTTTTTAAGGGGGACCAACGGGGGTACTCGGAGTTTGAAGACACGCCCTAGGCTTCCTGATCTGGGGGAAAAGGTTTCATAGGTCTTATTTACCTTCGGGCTATAGTTCCTGATCTGCTAAACCAAGCCACATCTCCGACGATTTTACGGCAACCACCGAGTATGGCAACTAGACCTTAATAATTGGCTAGACTTTCCCTATCACTCTATTTTCGACAAACTCGATTGAGCAGTAACGTTTTGATGAGGAATGGATAACCATGACCATTAATACCGCCAAGCTGGAGACCATTATCCAAAATTTTGTCACCAGCACCAGTGAGGTTCAAGGAGCTGCTTTAGTTTCTCCTGATGGGCTGCCTATAGCATCCAGTTTACCGAGCGAGATGGATGAAGAACGAGTATCAGCCATGTCAGCTGCTATGTTATCCCTAGGTGAACGGATTGGCTCGGAATTGTCCAGAGGCATTCTAGACCGCATTTTCGTAGAAGGTAATAAAGGTTATGGCATACTAACCAACTGTGGCGAGTATGCGGTTCTATTAGTCTTAGCCACCAAGGCAGCTAAACAGGGGGTGCTGATGCTGGAAATCAAGCGGGTGATTCCAGATTTGAAGGCTGCCTTAGAGCCTCACCAGAGCATACCAGGAATTTATGAAACAAAACTCTAGCTAAAGTGCCACAGCAACGATCTGAAAGGTTGCCACTGCTTAGATTAGGGTGGGTTAATTTTATCTTGACCAATAATTGAATATAATATATAATAATGATTTTGGTAAAAATGGTAGCTGTTATTTGAATAATTTAAGAAATCCTTTTGATTTTAGGTAACTCAATATACCTATCGTATTAACTGGAAGTGGCTATAGTGGGAAAACTATCTAAGCGCCAGGTTTGAGTTAAGCCTATTGCCAATGTCAGATTGCCAATGTCAGAAACCCTGCTGAACCTCTCCTCTCGAAGGCTTATATCTTCATTTTACGCATCAGTCATAAGATAGAAATTTTTGACTTTACACTTAGGGAATTACTAACCCAATGGTTAGAATTGTATTGTAAAATAATTAAAATTTAATAACTTTAATATAAAATCCGAAAAAATCGATCAAAAAAAATAGATTATTCATTATGTCTTGTGACTATCAATAAACTTAAGCCTAGTAATAGGTGACTTTCTTTATTATTGGCAAGTAATGGCTATCACGAGTTCTTTAGCGGAATTTTCCCTCCCAGAATTGTTTCAGTTCCTCGATCAAGGAAACAAAACTGGATTACTAACCCTCCGATTCAAGCTAAGTAGGCATAGTCAGGAAATAAAAGCTCGACATATTCTACTGCGCCAAGGTCGGATCTTGGCAGTTAGCTATCGTCTGGATCACCAATGCCTGCTGAAAATGATGTGTCAGCGGGGTTGGCTGAGCCCTGAGGTAATTAATGAACAGGTAAATCGATGTCCGGCGAATAAACCGATTGGTCTGTACTTGAAGACTAAGGGATTTCTGCATCCAGAGCAGTTGAGACTACTATTTCATGCCCAGGTTATACGCTCAGTTTGTGGCTTATTCCGGCTCAAAGATGCTAAATTTAGGTTTGACTCTAAGGCAACCTTGCCCACGATAGAAATGACGGGTTTAAGCATCTCAGCTACCAAAGCAACTCTAATTGGTCTGCGAGCTCTACCAGATTGGACTGGATTAGCAGACAAGCTACCTGAGACAACCTCAGCACTATCTAGGGCGATGGTTGGTCATCGCCAGTTAGGGCTAGACCCTATGGAAGCTGCAGTTTGGAAATTAGCCAATGGGTCGATTCCCCTCACTGATATTGCTACTCGGTTGGGGAAGTCTCTGGAAACGGTTCAACAGATATCCTTCCGGCTGATTAGCGTGGGTTTAGTCGCAGAAGTGCCTATGCTTACTTCATATCAACAGAACTATTGGCAATCACAGGGATTAGAGCCAGTCGCCGTTGGGGCAAATCGAACTGAGGAGGACAATCCTCAAGAGCTGAGCAATCGCTTTGTGCAACACTTACTTGGTTTCTTAAGGAGGTAATAACGATTAATAACAGCTAGGTACTTTTTGGAGTTAATGGTAGTTTTTCTGCAATCAGAGTATGGTAATCCTAATCCTGTGGTTGACAATAATGTTGTCGTGTTTCCGATTCTGCTTCAGAACGGCTAACAGCAAATAAGCGTGGAAATTATGCGTCTAGTTGTAACCGGTGCCGTGGGTGCTGGAAAATCCTCTTTCATTCGCTCGGTTAGCGAAATTGATGTAGTGGATACAGATTGCCTAGCAACGGACGTGACAACTAAAATTAAGCAAAAAACTACAGTAGCGATGGACTTTGGGCGTTTGCAATTTGCTCAAGATATGGCGCTACATTTATATGGTACTCCAGGACAGTCTCGCTTTGATTTCATGTGGGATATCCTGATTCGGAAAGCGCATGCTTACATACTCCTTGTTGATGCCCATCGTCCCAGTCAGTTTAGCTCTTCCCGTCGCCTGCTCAGTTTTATGGGACAGCGTGTGAAAATTCCCCTAGTGATTGGTCTAACCCATGTTGATTGTGAAGGAGCTTGGTCAGAAGAGGATGTAGCGATCGCGTTGGGCTTTGTGGATGAAAGCAATCGACCCCCGATGGTCAGCCTCAATGCCAATCAACGAGATTCTGTGATTCAAGCATTAATAGTGCTAGTACAATATTTCATTAAATGTGACATATCCCACACTCACCCTAATGACTAAAGTGTGGGTCTATCGCCGGAAAATCTCAAACTAAGGCTACAAGGGGACAACGAAGACAAGACAGACAAGGCAGGGTTTATTGAGAACTATCCCCAGTTTATTGACAAGATACGTTTGCCCTGGCTAGTTATACCCATAAATGGTAGCTCTTAATACCAATAATCTATATAATTAAGGATCTATCGATACTAAGTTTTGGTGTCTTGAAGCCATTTTGAGGTGTTTTTTGATAACTAGCAACTTAGGTTAGTAGTAGGGTGGATAATGCCCACCCTAGCAGAACTTACGCAGCAATTCTATCA
>NZ_JAAHGN010000091.1:0-12124 GCF_010672485.1 Moorena sp. SIO2C4
CAAGATGCCCATTCCAGCCACCGGGTCAAACAGCTTTAATGAGATGCACCCGGTTTACACCAAGCACAGTAAAGTTAGTCCCTGGTTCAATAGGTAAATAGTATCAACCTGCCACCCTTAGAGGGCATTTCAATTTGAAGGTTGTTGCCTTGCACATCCTTACCATTGAATTCGTATATAACGTCTGTGGCCCGGACGCTCCTCCTAATCACAGTAGGCTGGAAGTCAGGTAGCCAGACTCTTAGACCTTTGAGTACTGGTGGGGGTACCTGACTCTGGTCAATTTCTTCTTCAACCTGCTGAATTTCCCCAATGGCATTGACATCCACTTCAAAGCGGTTACCCTGGGAGTTCTGACCACTCAGTCCATAGATTAGCTTGCCATCAGCCCCAATCTCGATTGCTGCATCCGTGGGTGAGACACCAGCAGCAACAGTGGCCGCAGTGATAGCAGGAGCTGGCACTTCAGAGATAGAAATCTCCTGATATATCCCCCCAAAGCTTTGGGCAAATCCCTTGCCAGCTGGGAGACTAAGTGCAAGGAATGAAACCAGTGTCAAGCTAAATTTTCGCAGTAAACTCATCTCCATGTCACACCAAAAAAAAGTTTGCTTTCTTGTAAAATAGCATTAAACTTGGCTTGGAGTTTTCTGGTACAGTCTCTGATGAAAGAAATTTGATTACCCACTTGATTGCCCACTTGATTGCCCACTGATAACGCCAGTAAAATTGGCGAAACTTTAGACTTTAAATGGTCGTCATATAAATTATATGATGATTAACGCGATCGCGTAATCTCTAGGATTAAGAATACTGACAATTGTAAGACTAGAATAAATGTAAGCTATCAGCTATCAGCTATCAGCTTAAGCGCTACGCGCACGCTACGCGAACAGCTATCAGCTATTGGCCGTAGATCAGGCTAGGCCAACATTTTATGCGCTACAGATGGTGCTAATCGAGGTGCTTTTTAATAAAATAAGTTCACGGCTGACGGCTGACGGCACCTCAAGTAGCGTGGCCAAAGGCCAACGGCTGACGGCTGAATACTTACGAATAAATTAAGGATACATTAATGATTGGCTATCAATTTTTTTGGCAAAAGGTTTTAACAGCAACAGCAGTAACCCTAACCGTTGGCTTTGGTTCTATCAGTGGTGCGATCGCTCAATCCTTCACTGGCGCGGGAGCTACATTTCCTGAACCCCTTTATCGCCGTTACTTTAGAGAATACCAAGAAGAAAAACAAAAAGAACAAACAGATGTAAAGTTCAAATACAGTGCCATTGGCAGTGGTGGTGGGATTAGACGATTTCTCAATCAGTCCGTTGACTTCGGAGCGAGCAATGTGATTCCAACTCCTGTAGAGAGAAACTCAATGAAACGGGGTTTGTTGATGGTGCCAACTGCTGGGGGGTCTTTGGCTGTCGTTTATAATCTTCAAGGAATAACCACCGATGTTAAGCTATCCCGAGACACTCTCGGTAAAATTTTTTCAGGTCAGATTTCTAATTGGAAGCAGGTTAACTCCCGCCTGCCAAACCGGAAAATCCAAGTAGTTGTCCACTCAGGCAGTAGCGGCACTAGCTTTATTTTTACTAAATATTTGAACGAAATTACTAATGGCAGAATCCGAGCAAGTAAAAGACCTAATTGGGGCTTTAAGGTCTTCTCTAGTGTTCCGGGAAATGCAGCAGTAGCTAGCGAAGTTAGGCGAATTGACGGTGCCATTGGCTATGTACCGGCGAGCTATGCTAAACAGCTTAACCTACCAATGGCCAGGCTGGAAAACCGAGCAGGTCGCTACGTCAAGCCTACCGTTGATCAAGCGAATAAAGCCCTAGGCAATGTGCAGTTCAATGATGACTTCACCATCGAAAATATAGATGACCCAGAACAGGGTTATCCAATTGTAGGTATAACTTGGCTGTTTCTCTACGAAAAGTATCCTAAACCAGAACTAGCCCAAGGGGTTAAAGACCTGATAAATTGGATTCTGACTGAAGGTCAAGACTTGAACGAAGATCTACAGTACACTCGGATACCCGAAGATGTTGCTAACCGAGCCATCGAAGCTGTGAATAACAACATCAGGGTTGTTCCATAGAAGGACAAAAGTCAAAAGTACTTTGGTATCGGTGTATCGCTGTTATCGGTGTGGTATAGCCTTCGAGCTTTTATAGCACTACGCATTAAGGTGTTTGACATAAATAAAAGCTGAAAAGCTCTTGTAGTTAACTTTTGCCTTTTGCCTCTTGCCAATGCCATTGCGCGTAGCGCTATACCTTTTATTTTTGTTGTGTGAGGAGAGTTGTGAAAAAATTTTGCGGTGGATTACCACTGACACCGATAGTACTTGGTGTCCATTTGGTAACCATTACCCCCGCTATGGCTGATAGCGAACCAGAAACCTTGACTGCCATAGACCCTAAACCATCACCAGATAGGTCAGATCTTAATCCCAGACCGAAATATATAGCGCGAGAGTACTTAAAAACTCCCCCAAAAACTCCTCAGTTAACCGACCAATTCCACGATGAACTGGAGTTTAAGACTACTACGTCTATTCCTAATTATGGGATATCGACAGCTAGCTTGACTAGTCTGGAGTCACCGCCAGACCTAGAGATGGCAGACACTGTGAGTAATCCGTCTATGGGTCAGGTAGCACCGATTTCTAAACTATTAGACATGCCATCTACCCAGACTAACTCCAATAGTCTAGATAATAGTCCAGATAATAGTTTAGATATATCCCAAAACTTAGGTGTGACAGACCCGTTGAGTAATGGACCAATGGAGCGGGTAACACCAGTTTATGAACTGTCTGATGTCCAACCTACGGATTGGGCTTACGAAGCACTACAGTCTTTGTTGAAGCGCTATAGATGCCTGACTGGTTACGAGGATGACACCTATCGCGGTAACCGTGCCCTGACTCGCTACGAGTTTGCTTTTGGCTTGAATTTTTGCCTAAATCGGGTGAATGCCATGATTATTGGTAAAACAGCCAACTTGGTAACCGAAGCTGATTTAGCAGCAATGCAAAGGCTACAAGAAGAGTTCAGTGGTGAATTAGCTACTGTACAGGCTCGGGTCGATAACTTGGAAGGGCGAGTGACTTTCCTAGAAGACCATCAGTTCTCGACTACTACTATATTGCGTGGGAGTGTAGATATTGCTCTAGCTACTGGCTTTGGCGGGAAAAAAGCAGTTCCTTCTGGTCAAAGCCCAACAGAAGATTTTGATGATACTAATACTCTGTTGGGAGGCCGGGCAATTCTCAACTTCGACACCAGTTTCACCGGTCGAGACCTTTTGCGCACTAGACTTCGGGCAGGGAATACCAGTAATTTTAGCACTGGTTTCACCGGTACAGCCATGACCAAGTTTGGTTTTGCCACTAATACCGGCAATGATGTTAAATTAAACCAGCTGTTCTATCGGTTTCCCCTAGGTAATAAAGGTCTGGTATCTATAGCAGCAGCAGGTCAGGGAGCAACTGCTTTGATTCCCGCCCTCAATCCAGCATTTTCCATTTCCAGTTTTGGATTCAATAATTACATCTACGACTTGGGTTTTGGTGCTGGTGCTGGAATCTACTATCAATTCAATGACCTGATTGCTACTGGAGCAGCCTATTACACTGGTTCTGCCTCTAATTCAGACTTTGGACTGTTCAATGGTGCCTTTGGTGCTTTGGCTCAGGTGACCCTTACTCCCTCTGATCGTTTTGGTATGGCCTTGACCTATGTCCGGTACTACTCTCCTCAAACAGCCAATACTGCATCGTTTCTCGGTAGCCAATTCGCTCAATCTCCCTTTGGCTCAAATACAGCCACCTCATCAAATAGCTTGGGTGTATCCACTAGCTATCGATTTAGCGATCGCTTTACCCTAGGCGGTTGGGTTGGTTATAGCAATGCGATCGCAGAATCCTCAAGCATTAACAATAACAATGGTTTCGATGTGTCAAGCGGATCAGAAGCAGATATTTGGAGCTGGGCAGTTACCGCCGCTTTCCCAGACATCGGAAAACTAGGCAGCCAGTTGAATCTCATTGTTGGCATGCCTCCAAGACTAGCTAGTAATGATGTTGCTGGTCGTCGCGATCGCGATGTATCATACCATCTTGAACTGTCTTATCGCTACCCACTGACTGATAGAATCTTTATCACTCCTGGTGTTTTGGTGATTATCGATCCAGAACACAATGATGAAAATGACACCATTGGGGTTGGACTGCTCCGAACCCAGTTTAATTTCTAGAGCATTGGTTGATTATTATTCGATGACAAAGCTTGAGGGTTAATGGTTTATGCTCAAAACCCTAGCACTGACAATGATTAGAGCATCATAGTAAATGGGATTTACCTACGGTCACGCTACGCGATGCTCGGTACGAGCCGCTACGCGAACCCATGAGCCAGCCATCAAACTATCTTGGACTATCATGGTGTTGGAGCAAGCCATAGAAGTTGACAAAATGACCAAAAATATTGGGTTTCAAGCCCCGCCCTTTTAGGGCGGCTTTAAAAAGATTTTATGTTTGAATTAAGGATGGGCGTTAATTCAAGAATGTGATATCCTTGAATTAAGGAGGCAAGTAAAGTGTTCAATCTAACCTACGAGTTCAAATTAAAACCTACCGCTAAGCAAGTATCTTTGTTTGAAAACTGGCTTGAACAGTGTCGCAAAGTCTATAACTATGCACTAGCAGAAAGGAAGGATTGGTATAAATCTCGTAGTTGTCAGGTTAATGCTTGCTCTGTTCGTAGTGAATACATCATTCCAGCAGAGCAAACCCGTCCTACTTATGCCAGTCAATGCCGTGGGTTAACCGCTGCCAGAAAAGCTATTGAAGAGCTTAGAGCTGTTCAAGTTCATGTCTTACAACAAACGCTCAAAAGGCTAGAAAAAGCTTTTGTTAGTATGTGGGAACAAGGTCATGGCTTTCCTCGCTTTAAGAAGCAGGGACAAATGCGATCTTTTGTTTTTCCACAACTAGGAGTCAAACCAGTTGAATCTGGAAAAATTAAATTGCCCAAAATTGGCTGGGTAAAGATGCGGCAATCACGGGAAATACCTTCTGATGCTGTAGTTAAACAAGCCAGAGTGGTCAGACGTGCTACTGGCTGGTATGTGATGTTGACTTTGCAATGGGATGTTGATGTTCCTCAGATTATGCCTCATGGGGAACCCTTGGGCATTGATGTGGGAATTTCACATTTTGCTGCTGTTAGTAACGGGAGGTTATTTCCTAATCCACGTCCTTTCAAGGGTCTCGAACGCAAGCTTAAATTGCTGCAAAAGAGGGTAAGCAGAAAGCGTAAAGGAAGTAGCAACCGTTGTAAGGCACAAGCAAAAGTCAGCAAGCTACACGAACGAATCGTTAACATTAGAAAAAATTATTACTGGAAATTAGCTCATAATCTTTGCGATTGGGCTGGGATGATCTTTGTTGAAGATCTAAATCTCAAAGGATTGGCTAAGGGAATGCTAGGAAAGCACTGTCTAGATGCGGGATGGGGACAGTTTTTTAAGATATTAGAGCAGTGTTGCGCCCATCGTGGTGTCTATTTTCAAAAAGTAGATTCTAAAAAGACTAGCCAAATTTGTCCCAATTGTTTAACTGAAACTGGCAAAAAGACCTTAGCTGAGCGCATACATCATTGCGAACATTGTGGCTACACAACCGACAGAGATGTGGCAGCTGCTCAAATAATCGCTATACGCGGACTTGCAGCCGTGGGGCACACGGTCAAGATGCTTTCTGAGGGCAAGTTCATTGGAATCCCTGGGAAGAAAGAATCCTCGTCCTTGTAGGACGGGGAGTGTCAACAGCATAACCAAGACCGAAGCAGTATCGCCAACTGCAACCGATAGTATGGATTGGGAGCCCCCCATGCCACCAACGGATTTAATCTTTGATGATGGAGAACCTTTGGAGAGTGACCGCCACCGCATAGCCATGAACGCCCTGATCCGTTCACTGCGCGTTGCTTTAGCTGACCGAGACGATTACTTTGTTGGGGGCAATATGTTTGTTTACTTCAGTAGTGAACAAGCACGAAACCGGGACTTTCGCGGGCCAGATTTCTTTGTAGTCTTGAATGTAGACGGTAGTCGAGAACGCCTGGGTTGGGTAGTATGGGAAGAACAGGGTCGCTACCCAGATGTAATAATCGAGCTGATGTCCCCCTCCACAAAGCAAGTTGACACAGGTAAAAAGAAGAGCATCTACTGCCAGACCTTCCGCACTCCAAATTATCGGAAATCCTACCGCTGAAGACTCCGCGTTTTTAAACCGGGGTCAGAAGTTACCGCAAGAATAGGCCAGCCTTTATGGTTGGGAGGCTTGGCTGAAAAGAGGTGCGACCCAAGGGCGATTTACTCGCCCTAGGAGGCGCGCACCTTTGGTTAAAACTTTATGATTAAGGCTGCCCTATTCTAAGGTTTCGTCTCCGGGATGAAAGCGCATAGCGGCTTTAGCCGCCGTGAGAAAAATATCCATCGGAAATCCGGAATCTTAGTCTGGATGTTGTAGAATAAAGTAGAGAGCAATAGCAGTTGAGGTCGAGACTGATGATCATACTAGAGTTCAAAGCGAAAGGGAAGAAACATCAATACTCCGCCATTAATGAGGCTATTCGGACAGTCCAGTTCATCCGTAATAGCTGCCTCAGATACTGGATGGATAATAAAGGGGTCAATAAATTTGATCTTAACAAATACAGTGCAGTCCTTGCTAAAAAATTCCCATTCGCTAACGAATTGAACTCTACGGCTCGCCAGTCTAGTGCTGAAAGAACATGGTCATCAATTGTTCGATTCTTTGATAACTGCAAGAAAAAAGTACCTGGCAAGAAAGGCTTTCCTAAGTTCCAGAAAAACTGCCGTTCAGTAGAGTACAAACAGTCTGGATGGAAGTTATCCCCTGACAAAAAGTCAATTACATTTAGCGATAAAAAGGGTATTGGAAAGCTAAAACTTAAGGGTACATGGGACTTGTGGCGCTTTGATCAAAAACAAATAAAGCGAGTCCGTATAGTTCGTCGGGCTGATGGTTACTACGTCCAGTTTTGTGTATCAGTTGACATCAAAGAAGAATTAGAGCCAACTGGGGCAGCTATTGGCTTGGATGTTGGACTAAAAGATTTCTATACTGATTCCGCTGGAGAAACTGAACCAAATCCTCGCTTTTACAGAACGGGAGAGAAACGTCTTAAGTTCTATCAGCGCAGAGTTTATAGAAAAAAGAAAGGCTCATTAAATCGCAAGAAAGCAGTTAATAGACTAGGCAGACAGCACCTTAAAATAAGTAGGCAACGTGAAGAGCACGCCAAGAGACTGGCGCGCTGCGTAATCCGGTCTAACGATCTGGTCGCCTATGAAGATTTAAGAGTCAAGAACCTAGTGAAAAATCACTGTCTCGCTAAGTCTATTAATGATGCAGGTTGGTATCAATTCAGGAAATGGATGGAGCACTTTGGCACCAAGTTTGGAAAGGTGACAGTCGCAGTAAATCCTGCCTACACTAGCCAAAATTGTTCCAGTTGCGGCGAAGAAGTTAAAAAGTCCCTATCTACTAGAACCCATGCCTGTAAGTGTGGATGCCAGTTAGATAGAGACCATAATGCCGCAATAAACGTCCTTAAGCGAGCCTTGGGTACGGTGGGGCACACCGGAACCTGGATCTTAAAAGATCTAAACGCTTCAGGAGAATCAGCCTCTACTTTTCCTGGTTCCGGCCTGGAAGAGCAAGCTGGCTCGTTGAATGAAGAATCCCCGCGTCTTTAGACCGGGGAGTGTCAAGACCGGGATGGGAATCTAGTTCCCTTACCAGAAGAAGCAGCTGAGCAACGAGCTGAAGCAGCTGAGCAACGAGCTGAGCAATTAGCAGAACGACTGCGACAGGCAGGGATTGACCCAGATGAAATTTAAGGTGAATGGCCATAAAAAGTTCTGAGTGCGTCAGTAGTGTCAATTAACTCTTAGAAACTAGGGGGTTTTCCGAATCACCTTTTCCCCAATCACCTTTTCCCCTTTTTCACAATTACTAATGACTAATATTAATTCAAACCCCAAAATTCGTATTGAACATCTGATTAAAATTTATGGAGAGAAACCCCAAGCTGCCCTCAAAATGTTTCGCCAAGGTGGGAGTAGGGATTCTATCTTAGAAAAAACCGGTCAAGTCTTAGGCATTGCTGATGTTTCTATGACCGTTAATAAAGGAGAATTGTTCGTGGTCATGGGGTTATCCGGTTCCGGAAAATCCACCCTAGCTCGCTGTATTAACCGCCTAATTAATCCCACCAGCGGCAATATCTATATCGATGATGAAGACATTGCCCATGTTGATGAGAAGCGGATGCGAGAGATTCGCCAGAGCAAGGTATCAATGGTGTTTCAGAGATTTGGATTATTTCCCCACAAAACAGTTGCAGAAAATGTCGGGTATGGTCTCAAGGTCCGGGGGATAGATCAAGCCAAACGCCGCCAAAAAGCCTTGGAAACCTTAGAAGTGGTAGGTTTATCCCAATGGGCGGATTATTTACCTTCTTCTCTGAGTGGTGGGATGCGTCAACGGGTAGGTTTAGCCCGCGCTTTAGCCACAGATGCCGAGATTTTACTTATGGATGAGGCATTCAGCGCCCTCGACCCCCTAATTCGGCGGGACATGCAGGATGAATTACTGCGACTCCAAACAGAACTGCACAAAACCATTGTATTTATCAGCCATGATATTCAAGAAGCCCTCAAGATGGGCGATCACATAGCAGTGATGAAAGACGGTTATATTGTCCAAATTGGCACACCAGAAGAACTGATTAACCAACCAGCTGACGACTACATCAGTGCATTCATCCAAGATGTTAACCGCGCCCAAGTCCTAAAAACTGGGTCAATTGCTCGTCAAACCCCTGCCTTAGTTCTTACAGAAAACTCTGCTACGGTTGGACTGGAACAGATGATAGACCATCACCTCCAACAAATGTATGTTGTCGATGCACACAGCAAACCTATTGGAATTGTCAAGAAACAATGGCTCGAAGCAGTCCTCCAAAAAGGAACCGAAGATATTACTGAAGTGATGGAAACAGATTTCCCCACAGTCAACGCTTCCACCCACCTAGAAGATATATTTCACCTCTACCGAGATGGACTTCCTGTTGCTGTAGTCGATACTGACGGTACATTCAAAGGAATGGTGGAACAGTCTGATCTTATCGCTAGTATTGGCAAACCTCAAAAGCTTTTCCAAGACAACAGCTGATAGCACCTCAAGTAGCGTGGCCTTTGGCCTTTAGCTGATAGCTGATAGCTGAATGCTTAAAAACGAAATATCTAGATAAATTGACAATCTATACTAGAAGAGTGTTGCTTTGAATAGTATTGTGTTCAATTATTTAATTCTATCCCTTAATAATATCGCAACAAGCCAAGTCGGTCTAGATATTATCTTGAATCCCTTTGAGCTTTATACCTTACCCCTTGACGAGTGGATTAGCGCAGCAGTTAATTTCCTAGTTGACAACTTCCGTCCCTTCTTTCAAGCAATTAGCTTGCCCATTACCTGGACTCTGGAAGGGATACAATCGCTGTTCCTATCCATTCCTCCCCTAATTTTTCTGATTATTCTGGCTTTGATAGTATGGCAAATTGCTGGGGGAAAAATTGCTATTTATAGCCTTATTGCCTTGACCTTGATTGGTTTTTTTGGAGCTTGGGAGCAAGCCATGACTACCCTGGCGCTAGTGGTGACAGCTGTAGTCTTTTGCGTGCTCATTGGCATTTCCCTTGGCATTGCCTGTGCTAGTAACGATCGCGTGGAGAAATTCCTGCGACCCCTGCTTGATGCCATGCAAACCCTGCCGTCATTCGTCTATCTTGTCCCAGTGGTAATGCTGTTTGGCATTGGTGCAGTCCCTGGAGTAATCGCTACTTTAGTCTTTGCTGTTCCCCCCCTGATTCGCCTGACCAACCTAGGAATCCGACAAGTATCTACAGAAGTTGTCGAAGCTGCGATCGCATTTGGCTCAACCCCAATACAAATGCTTTGGGAAGTGCAAATTCCCCTAGCAATGCCAACTATCCTAGCTGGAGTCAACCAAGCCATCCTATTAGCACTATCGATGTCCGTGGTGACTTCTATGATTGGTGTCGGGGGACTGGGACAGATGGTCTTACAAGGTCTCGGTCGGGTGAATGTCGGACTAGCTGCTGTGGGAGGATTAAGCATCGTTCTGATTGCGGTGATGCTCGACCGGATCACTCAAGTGGTGAGTCAAGGCAACAACCAAATCCCTTGGCTAGAGCGAGGACCAATTGGTTTTGTGCGTTTGAGGTTAACCAGTAAACCACGGACTGGGACTACTGTTGGTGCAGCGGTTTTAGTGGCATTGCTTGTGGGTTTGATCAGCTTGCAACAAATTCCCCAAGCCACCACCGAATTAACCTCATCAGAAATAGCCCTACCTGGGAAAGGGGTGAAAGTACGCTCTACCTATGGTTATCTAGCCGATTCACAATTCATGACACACATCGTTAACACAGCTCTGGAAAAGCTCGGTTACGAGATTGAAAAACCCAAACAACTCCAGCCCACCACCAGCCACATCGCTTTGGGTAATAACGACCTTGATTTTACCGCTAGCCACTGGGAAAACCTGCACACAGAATTCTTTGAAAAAAATGGTGGGGACAAGAAATTAGAGCGAGTTGGAGTTATTGTTTCTGATCTGTTGCAAGGGTATCAGATTGATAAAAAAACTGCTGAAAAATACAATATCACCAATTTGGAGCAACTCAAAGACCCTAAAATTGCCAAACTCTTTGACTCCGATGGAAATGGTAAGGCAAATTTAGCCGGTTGTATTCCCGGTTGGGGATGTGAGTTAGTTATTGAGCATCACTTAGATGCTTATGGGCTCAGGGATACGGTCGAACACGACCAAGGAGAATATAGCGTCCTAATTGCGAATAGCATTGCTCGCTACAAACAAGGAAAACCAGTCCTATACTACACTTGGACTCCTCTGTGGCTGGCTACGGTATTAAAACCAGGTGAGGATGTGGTTTGGCTAGAAGTTGCCCAAACCAATCTACCAGAAGCCCAGAAAGGGTTGACAGAAAAACATACTTCAATCGATGGTAAAAATCTCGGATTCGCGGTGGATCAGATCCGCTTTGTGGCAAACAAAAAATTCCTAGCAACTAACCCAGCAGCCAGAGACTTGTTTGAGCGATTTAAGATGCCGATTGAGGAGCTTAATGCTGAAAGCTTACGGGCCAAAAAGGGGGAAGATAGCCCAGCAGATATCCGTCGCCATAGCCAAGAATGGATTAAAAAGAATCAAAAGTTGTTTGATAGCTGGCTTGAAGAAGCTAGAAAAGTTGGAGAAACTTCTGGAATTTGAGGTTTCCTATAATTTACGAGAACATTAATATTGTCAAGGTTGAGTAATTGGTATTTGGTAAAGGGGAATTGGTATTTGTGATTAATCCCGACCTTTTACCCTTTACCCTTTACCCTTTACCTGCAAGTATCTTGGGTCAACTACCAGACACTCACCTATCGGTTACATCCCCTTGAACGATCCGTTGCCCCATCTTCCAACTATCACAACTAATAACAGATTGCTATATTCCCAAATTATCCGGATTAACCTGATCTACCCAGTAAAAAGAAAGTGGTAGATGCACCCTGGTAAAGTCCTAGAGATAAACTCTGGGGCTTTTTTTATTTAGATACCGTATCCCACTGCTGATTATCGACTGGAACAACATCTGGCAAAGACCGACCGATCCAATACAGCCACCCTAAACCAGCAACTCCCAATGCGATCGCAACTAAACTGACCACTTGAGCAATGCGTAATGGACCGAGCATCAGACTATCCATCCGCAATGCCTCAATCCAGAAGCGACCAGTACTATAGGCGACCATATAAACTAGAGCCATCGTCCCTACCTTCAGATGGGGTTTGCGGCGTAAATCCCGAAAGAACAGAGTCATCAGTAACCCAAAGACCAATAAGTTCCACACAGACTCATACAGAAAAGTCGGATGGAAATAGTCAAAATTATTAAAGCTTAGGGGACGCTGTCCTAGTGGAAA
>NZ_JAAHGN010000910.1:0-3143 GCF_010672485.1 Moorena sp. SIO2C4
TTCGCGGATCGAACGTAGCGACCATGAGGTAAGGATTGTCGTCAGCATCTTCAGAAAACACAGATTTGACTTCTTCGCGTACAAATCCAGATTTTTGTTGGAATTGAGCTCCGAGCTCGAAGGAACGGAAGTCTTGGGCTTAGAATCGGTGCAGAATCTAGCACAGATGCTGAGTGTGACTAATCAAGTGCTCGAAGAGTTTCAGAAAAATCTTCCTTTCCCCTTGGTGTTATGGATTACAGATGACGTTCAGCAGCAACTGATCCAGTTTGCTCCAGATTTCGAGAGTTTGGGGACACGGATAGAATTTGCGATGTTCCTTGGGAACCGCTACGCGAACGCAACAGAAACCTTAATTACTGAACTCAAAGAGACTACTGATGCTATCTTTGACTATATTGTAAAATCAAATAGTATAGCATACTTTGTCCCTACTGATATAGGTATTCTATGTCACGGGGAAATTGATGCTGCTCTGAAGGATTTACAGCATCGCGGTGAAACCCTCGAACCTGCTCTCAAAGCTAGTATAGAATTCCTTCGCGGTCAAGAGGCTTATGCTAACTATCAGTTGGGTAGTGCAGTAACTCACTATGAGCAAAGTTTGGCATTTTGGCAACCAGCGCCAAGGGAGACTGAGAGATGGGTAGATCACGAGATCAGGAGATCAGGAGATGGGGAGAGTGGGAAGAATGTTTCTTCATCTAATTTAGAAGATCTAGAATATCTAGGTAATTTAGACGATATAAATAACTTAGACGATCTAGATAATTTAGAAGATCTAAATAACTTAGAATATCTAGATAACTTAGAGGATATAAATAACTTAGAAAACGGAAGTGATACTACGGTAAATGAGATTACCGTTTCTGATCAGCAATTCCTGGAGCGTCAGGGAATCGTCCTGTTTTACATTGGGTTGTGTTATTTCCAGCAGGGGGAAAAGTCTCGGGAACCAGAAAACTGTCTCTATTGGAATGATGCTAGAGGATTATTCCAGCAGTGTCTTGATCGGTTTGAGCAGTTGAATCGTCATGATTTAATCACTAAGTTGATCAATCAACTAGGTGAGGTGATCCTACGTCTGGAGGATTGGGATGATTTGTATCACTTGGCTCACAATGCCCTAGGGTTACAGCAACGCCAAATCCTATTAGGGGCGCAAGGTCTGGCACCACTAAAAGCCCAAGCTTACGGATTTTTAGCAGAAGTCGCTGTTAACCAATCTCGTTGGCAAGAGGCTAAGCAAAATGCTCAGAAAGCATTAGATACGATAGCGACAGTTTCCTCTGGTGTTGCAGAACAGGGCACAGAGGAAACACAGGAAACACAGGAAACACAGGGCACAAAACCATCTCTTAACTCAGGAGTCAGCATTCAGGACAATGCACTCCAGACCATGCACTCACTTCAAACCAGTCTGTATCTACTACTGTTAGCTCAATCTGAGCAACGGCTAGGTGAAGCTGAAGCTGCACTCCAACATCTAGAACAGGCAAGGGTTATTGCACCTGAGGATAATCCTCGGTTTTACACTCGGATTTTGCAGGGATTGCGATCGCGTAGCGGTCGGTTAGGGAAATCGCTTTATTTCCAGCAGGGGCAGTATCTCCAAGCTTTCCAACTTAAGCAATATCAACAATCGTTAGCGCAACAGTATGGTTGGGGAGGGTTTATTGGTGCTGGTGGATTACAGCCACGACAACAGATAAAGTTGGTGGGTTTGCCAACAAATTTGATTGGAGCGCAACGCCTTGCCCCCCTAGAGGAGGAAAATCCAGAAACTATAGCGCTAGAAATTGCCCAGTCTGGGCGACAGCAGGATGTCAATCGATTGATTGAACGGATTGGAAGCAATGATTACAGGCTAATTGTGATTCATGGAGAATCAGGGGTGGGCAAGAGTTCTCTGGTGAATGGGGGATTAGTACCAGGGTTGAAACAGACTGTAATTGGTACAGAAGATGTGTTGCCTGTAGTGATGGCAGTCTATAGCAATTGGGTAGAAGAATTGGGACGGTTATTGGTAGAGGCATTAACCGGAATAAATATAGAGACATTGCATGGAACATCTCTACAAAGCCCAGATATTATTATACAGCAATTGCGGCAAAATGAACAGCACAATTTGCGGACAGTACTGATTTTTGACCAGTTTGAAGACTTTTTCTTTGTTTACCTGGATAAAGCTCAGCGACGGCAATTTTTTGAATTCCTAGAAGAGTGTGTTACTAGTCCGTCAGTTAAGGTGATTCTGTCGATGCGGGAGGATTATCTCCATTATTTACTGGAGTGCGAACGGGCACCATGGTCGGGTAGCCCTAATCCCATGGCCAGTATGGAAATTATTGGCAATGACATATTAAGTAAACATGTGCGCTATCCTTTAGGTAATTTTTCCCGAGATGATGCTAAGTCGGTGATTGAGCAAGTAACTAAACAATCATCTTTTGACCTAGAACCAGCTTTGATTGAAGAATTGGTACAGGATTTAGCTGGGGAATTATCGGAAGTACGTCCGATGGAATTGCAGATAGTAGGAGCGCAATTGCAGGCGGAGAGTATTACTACCCTGGAACACTATTGGGAACGGGGTTCAAAGCAAGGATTGATGGCGCGGTATTTGACTGGAGTAGTGGAAGATTGTGGACCAGAGAATCAGCAGGTGGCGGAACTGGTGCTATATTTACTAACAGATGAAACAGGCAATCGTCCCCTGAAGACTAAAGCTGAGTTAGCGAATCATTTAGGAACAGAAGCTGATAAATTAGAGTTGGTATTAAGGATTATAGTAGAGTCGGAGTTGGTAGTTAAGGTACCGGATAGTGTGGCTGAACGCTATCAATTGATGCATGATGATATGGTTTCTTATCTACGACAACCAGCACTGAAGTTAGATGAGTTAATAACAAAACTAAAACAAGCTGAGCAGGCTAAGCAGGGATTGGCAAACTCTAACCAAAAAGCCAGCCATCAGATTAGGATTGGGTCAGCAGTATTGAGCCTGACATGGGTTAGGTAAACGGACACAACAAATTGGCTCTAGCTTCGCTGGCACTGAGAATTTCCATTGGCATCTAACTAATGTACAACTTACTGTACCACTTCCAAAAGCAATGCAGTCGCTCCTCATAAGCGACTGC
>NZ_JAAHGN010000911.1:0-3139 GCF_010672485.1 Moorena sp. SIO2C4
TCCGGAGACTCAGTGGATGACATTGCTGGTAATGATGAAGTAATTGGTGCGATCGCACTTTACTCCCAGTGGCAAGATAAATTACTAGAGATGTTCTATCACGCTAGTCACGGAAAACGCCTGCTGCGGCTGAATGGTCATGAAGATTTAAAGTATTGCGCTCAAACTGATGTATTAGACGCTTTACCGATTCAGAAAGAACCAGGAGTTTTGGTTAAAAACCCAGTTAACAGGTAAAATCTAGCAGATAACGAGGGCTTTTTTCTGTTTTAATTTGGGTACGGCATTATTTTTGATTTTTCAGCTAACCTCTAATGTGTTGGAATTTAATGTTTTGGCATGAGCTCACCAGAATTTAATTCTCTTAGCGAATTTTTTCAAGGACTAAGTGAACAAGACTTAGCTCAACGATTAGGAGTAGCACCAGCAACACTCCAAGAATTAAGAGATCAACCTGATTTTAAGCAGTGGAGTCAGGATAAAGACCCAGAATCAGTTTCGTGGCGATATCAGAAGGATAAGCAACGCTATATAGCAAACTTATCCTTTGGATAATTTTGGTTTACTTTGTCATGGTTTGTTTTGATTAATAATTTATAGTTTCGTCGAATCTACCAGTAACGCTAATCAACACTAAAACTGCTTCAAAAAGCGCAGATCACTGTTGTACAAGCGACGAATATCATCAATCTGGTGCAGCACCATGGCAAAACGTTCTACTCCAAAACCAGCAGCAAAACCTGTATAAATTTCAGGATCATAGCCTACAGCCTTGAGTACATTGGGGTCAACCATCCCGCAACCCATCACTTCTAACCATTTCCCCTTCCACTGCACATCCACCTCTGCTGAAGGTTCAGTGAAAGGAAAATAACTGGCACGGAAACGCACTTCTAACTCTTCCCCAAACATTGCCTCCAAAAATTCCCTAAGGGTACCTTTGAGGTCGGTAAAGGTTATCCCTTCATCCACTGCCAACAGTTCTATCTGATGGAACACTGCCGAGTGGGTAGCATCTACCGTATCCCGTCGATAAACTCGACCAGGTGCCACAATCCGAATCGGTGGCTCATGGTTTTCCATGTAGCGAATCTGTACCGAAGAGGTATGGGTACGCAGCAAATTACCATCCGGCAAGTAGAAGGTATCTTGCATATCCCGCGCCGGATGGTCAGGGGGAGTATTAAGGGCCTCAAAGTTATAGTAATCTGTCTCCATCTCTGGGCCAGTAGCAATGGTGTAGCCTAAACCAACAAAAATATCTAATGCCCGATCAATGGTGCTATTGAGAGGGTGAATGCGACCTTGGGGACGATATACCCCTGGCATAGTCACATCCAGGGTTTCTGAGCGCAATTTTGCCTGAATTTCAGCTGCTTTCAGGTCTTGGAGCCTCTGCTCTAGGTTATGCTGGAGGGTTTCTTTGACAACATTTGCGATCGCACCAATCTTAGGTCGGTCTGCTGGTGCTAACTTACCCATTCCCCGCAATATCTGAGACAGTTGCCCTTTCTTGCCTAGGTAATTAATGCGCAACTGTTCCAATTGTTCCAAGGTATCAGTAGAAGCGATCGCAATGGTTGCTTCTTCTTTGAGTGTAGCTAGTTGGGTCTCAATCTCGTTGAGGCTTGTCATCAGTAATTTTAGGTTAGTAAGAGAAGAACCGGAAACCCCTGTCATTTATGCAGGACTGTTTCATTTTACTGAAAAAATGGTCAGGTGAGTGGGGTAGATGGTCTTAGAATATATCAATTTCAGATTAGAATCGAACAGCGACTTTTATCTTTAGCTGTAGCCTCATATCCTATGAAATTGCTGATCAGCAACGATGATGGTATCTTCGCCCTTGGTGTACGTACCCTTGCCAACACCCTCGCTGAAGCGGGGCACAATGTTACCGTAGTATGTCCTGACCGAGAGCGCTCAGCAACTGGTCACGGTTTGACCCTTCATGAGCCCATCCGTGCTGAAGTTATAGATAACATCTTCCATCCCAAGGTTACTGCTTGGTCTTGTTCTGGAACCCCTTCAGACTGTGTAAAGCTGGCTTTGTGGGCATTAATGGATAGCGCACCAGATTTAGTGCTTTCTGGGATTAACCATGGTTCTAACCTGGGTACTGATGTCCTCTACTCTGGCACTGTCTCAGCCGCTATGGAAGGGTTAATCGGAGGGATTCCCAGCATTGCCTTCAGTCTAGCCACCTACACCTCAAAGGAGTTTCAAGTAGCGGCTTCATTTGCGAAAACTCTCCTAAATCAGCTGTCAGAGCAACCTTTACCAAAAACAACATTGCTCAATGTCAACGTGCCACCTGTTAAGGTCTCAGACATAGCTGGTATTGCTATAACCCGTCAAGGGGTTCGTCGTTATATCGAGAATTTTGAGAAACGAGTTGATCCCCGAGGTAAAATCTATTACTGGTTAGCTGGTGAAGTTATTGAGGATATTGAACAACCCGATCATATTCACTTACCTCAAGATATCCCTACTGATGTTCAGGCAATTCGCGACAACTACATTAGCATCACCCCTTTGCAATATAACCTCACTGATACTGCTAGGGTGTATCACTTGCAGCAGTTGAAACTGGGTCAAGATGAAGGATGTTCACCCTAGGCTTTCCTTGTAGGGTTTTATCAAGGATAAAAGATGAAGGATTAAGGATAAAGTTTTGGAAAATTTACCTTAATTTATATTGAAAAATGAGTAAATTTACTGCTTTTATACATAAATACAAGTGACCGTTTAATCCTCAAAAATAAGGTAAAAATTACCCATACTGCTACAACTTTAGTCAGCGGATTTCTATAACCATTAAAGCAGGTATTGATGAGATGCTTGGGTTTTTGTAAGACCCGTCGGCGATAGCTGAAGAAAGAAAAAGGTGAAACTAACTAGTCAACTATTTTTTTATGCAAATTTTAACTTTTGAACTTCAATGTTAAGCCTTCAGTCTTTCAACTTCAAGTTTTAGCCTTCAACCACCGCCTCGATAGTACAGTTCAAGAAAACGAAAAAACTTTTCACAGAGTTCTGGATCTCTTGCACCAACTTTTATTTCTTTAGTAATTTCTGCTACAGCCTGTTTCCAGTAGGGGCGAATGCCTGGGGGGTCACTACGGTTACTGCTGAAAGA
>NZ_JAAHGN010000912.1:0-3133 GCF_010672485.1 Moorena sp. SIO2C4
TATAGCAGAAGTCATTTGTCAGAAGTCATTTGTCAGAAGTCAAACTCTTGCGCTTCTTGATGCAATAGCGAGTGGGGGAAACCCCCAAGACCGCTTAGGTGCGCTTGACCTTGGCGAATTAAATTCGCCACGGGTCGCACCTCTGCATCGCTTACAAAGGGTGTGAGACTTTTGTCATGTCCTAACTGCCCTGGCGACTGCTATAACACAGGCATGACTTGAGCTATAGCACTACGCGCTATATCAGCTTATTGAGGGGTGTTCAAGGTAAATCATGTACTTGCGGCAGTTAGCCCAATCAATGCTTAAGTTTTCCTGGATTGTTGAGCTAACTGCTGAGAGGTTCATAGCTAAATGCTGACATGACGAGATAGGATGATCTACAAGGTGAAGACTATAGACCCACGTAACTATGCCACGCACTCAACGCAACGATAACTTTATCGATAAAACCTTTACGGTGATGGCAGACATCCTCTTAAAGGTTCTGCCTACCAATAAGCAAGCCAAGGAAGCTTTTGTCTATTACCGAGATGGTATGTCAGCTCAAGCGGATGGGGAATATGCTGAAGCTATGGATAATTACAAAAAAGCGTTGGAACTGGAGGAAGACCCCAACGACCGCAGCTTTATTATCTACAACATGGGGCTGATTCAAGCCAGTAATGGTGAGCATGAGCGTGCTTTAGAACTCTATCATCAGGCTCTTGATATCAACCCCCGTATGCCTCAGGCCCTTAATAATGTAGCCGTAATTTACCATTATCAAGGTGAACAGTCTAAGGAAGCTGGGGATAGTGAGGGGGCAGAAGCTTTGTATGACAAAGCGGCTGATTATTGGAAACGAGCTATTCGCCTTGCTCCTAATAACTACATTGAAGCCCAAAACTGGCTGAAAACTACAGGTCGTTCTACGATGGATGTTTACTTTTAGCGGCTAGCTTCTAGTTAATAAATTTGATAGTCTGTAAGCTATCAGCTATCAGCGTGTCGCGTATCAGCTATCAGCTAATGCTCTAAGCACAGGCTAAGTGGAAAGCTTTTGAATAAAACAGATGAGCATTCGTTTAATCTTTGTTATCTCTACTGCCAGGGATTCATAGTCTTTGGCTGATGGGCAAATCCCCAGACTTTGAATTATCATTAATCTCGAACTATTAAATTATCCCGTTTGCTCAATGCCCATGCTACGGGAACTAGCTTTATTTTAAACATGATAGCTGACAGCTGACCGCACCTCAAGTAGCACCATCTGTAGCGCATATGCTTACGATAGTCTTTATAGTTTTTGATTTCGGCTAAGCCTTTTTATAACCAAATTATGATAGACCGCGAACAAGTCCAAAAAGTTGCCAATCTTGCTCGTTTAGAACTGAAAGCAGAGGAAGAGGAGAAATTGGCAGCTCAGATGAGTAGTATTTTCGAATATTTTCAACAGCTGAGTGAATTAGATACTGAGGATGTGCCGCCGACTACACGGGCGATTGATATTAGCAATGTGACTCGACTGGATACTCTCAAACCCTATACTGACAGGGATTGTATGTTCAGGGAAGCTCCTGAGCAGGATGGTGATTTCTTCAGAGTGCCAAAAATTATCACTGAAGGGTAAGCTATCAGCGTGTCGCGTATCAGCGTGTCGCGTATTAGCTATCAGTTATCAGCGAACAGCGATTAGCGCTACGCGCACGCTACGCGAACAGCTTATGTGCTATGGGCACGATGATTGAGGAGGAAACCGTTAATACTACAATAGGTAAGTATTCGTTTAATCTGAGTTAAGTCACAGCGTCGTTCGCACAGCGTGGCCAAACGCGCACGCGTGGCCGTTCGCGTAGCGTGGCCAAAAGGCCAAAAGGCCAAGGCCAAAGCCTGTGCCACAAAGCTTTTCGCTACGCTGGGTTGATTTTAAGCTGACCGCTGACCGCTGACCGCTGAATGCTTACACTGAAGGATAACTGGGGTTGAAAGGGTTAACTAATAGTTTGTTGTTGATGGTTGATGGTTGACGGTTGAGGGTTAACTATCAAAATAAACCATAAATTTTTCAATTAAACTATAAAAAACACACCATTTTATGGTAGTGAATTCCTCAGCTTTGATTTCTGATCCTTCCTTAGACCCATGCATTCCCAAGTAGATTTCCAAGATGCCTTTGATGTGATTGTAGTTGGCGCGGGACACGCTGGTTGTGAAGCCGCCCTAGCTTCAGCACGGTTGGGCTGTCGTACTATCCTACTTACCCTCAACCTAGACAAAATTGCTTGGCAACCCTGTAACCCAGCAGTGGGAGCACCGGCCAAGTCTCAACTCACCCATGAGGTAGATGCTTTGGGTGGAGAAATTGGCAAAATGGCTGACCGTACCTACCTGCAAAAGCGGGTACTGAACTGTTCACGGGGACCAGCGGTTTGGGCTTTGCGAGCGCAGACGGATAAGCGAGAATATGCGGCTGTGATGAAGGAGATTGTAGAAAATCAAGAAAACTTGACTCTCCGGGAAGCCATGGTCACGGATTTGGTGCTAGGGGCTAATGATCAGGTGATAGGTGTTCAGACTTACTTCGGTGTGGCTTTCCAAGCATCGGCAGTAATCTTGACAACTGGGACTTTCCTGGGTGGACGGATCTGGGTGGGAAACAAGTCCATGTCAGCAGGACGGGCTGGGGAATTTGCGGCAATTGGGTTGACTGAAACCCTTAACCGCTTAGGCTTTGAAACGGGACGACTCAAGACGGGAACCCCCGCACGGGTAGATAAGCGCTCCGTAGATTACAGCAACTTGGAACCTCAACCAGGGGATGAGGAGGTGCGCTGGTTTAGCTTTGACCCAGATGTGTGGGTCGAACGAGAGCAGATGTATTGCTATCTGACCCGTACGACTTCTGAGACTCACCGGTTGATTCGGGACAATCTTCATCTATCCCCAATCTATGGAGGCTGGGTGGAGGCTAAAGGACCCCGTTCCTGCCCTAGTATTGAAGATAAAATTGTGCGCTTTGCTGATAAGGAAAGCCACCAGATTTTTATTGAACCAGAAGGACGAGATATTCCAGAACTCTATATCCAGGGATTTTCTACTGGATTACCAGAGAATTTGCAGTTGCAGCTATTGCAAACTCTTCCGGGATTAG
>NZ_JAAHGN010000913.1:0-3131 GCF_010672485.1 Moorena sp. SIO2C4
TTATTCAAAAACTAAAAGATTTAGAATAAGTGGCTCTAAGGCATCGCTATCTCCATGTTTACCTAGAGCCTTAGCGATCGCTACACATTCATCTGGGTCTTTGTTAGTCTTGTTATTATTGAGTTTATCAATAAGCTCACTTACAGACATATTCTCAAAATTGACCGATTGCAACGGATTATGGTCTGTTAAAAACTTGGAATGAGTAATTTTTTCTGCTAACAGTTTTTCCGCCTCTTTTGGATAAACTAGCTTTAAGTAATTAAATGCATTTAGTCTATCTTCACTAGTTGAACGATTAGAATCTATAATATATTTTTTTAATGCCTCCTTGGCAGCATTACGGACATTACTAAATTTATCTTGTCTAATAGCTTGGTATAAGACATCTATCCCTACGGGAGGGATTAATTTCCCCAAAGCTTGTGCTGCTTGCAGACGCACAAAACTATCATTATCCCCCAAAGTGTTAAGTAGAGCCTGAATTGCCTGATTATGATTGGCAGTGGCTGTTCCGATCTCCCCAAGGGCTGCTGCTGCTGTTGCTCGGATATCAGGTTCTTGATTGGTGTCTTGGAGCAAGTTAACCAGTGTTATCACAGCTTCTGAAGCTTGTAACTTCCCTAGTTTATGAATAATACGCTCTCGTTCATTAATATCATCGGAACTGTTGAAATCTCTAATTAGTATTATGGGATCCGTTTCTTTTAATTCTTCTTCTTGTTCAGAGCTTATTTTTCCTGCTAATATCAGAGACCAGTGAAGTTTTTTACGAATAGTTTTATCTAAATTTACTCGTTTAAAATATGAATACTCTGTTGCGCGATAGATCTTGCGTCCTGCATTACTAGCGGCCTCACGAACTTGCTTCATGTAGTCATTACGCATTGCGTCAATTAAAGGTTCAACTGCCTCTAAGACCTTGGCTATATCTACCTGCTCGTTAGGCATATAACCTAGCTCACGAGCAGCCGCTTCACGCACGTATCGATCTTTTGATTGATCCAAATTGAGGAAACGAATAAGTTGCGGTACTTCCAGGGCATTTAAACGCCCTAAAGCCCTGATAGCTACTGCCACAATATCGGGATCGTTATCTGCCAAGGCTGTAGTTAGGGCTTCTTTGGCTGCTTCGTTTCTCCAGATATTATCTGCTAAATTTGACCGTCCAGCAATTACCCACACAACCTGACCGCCACCATGTTTCATCACCTTGCGCAAAACAGAATCACACTCGATTCGATCAACCAGTTCGTAAGTGTCAAAAAAAATTAGCAATGGCTTTTTATCAGCTATTTCCGCAATCCCTGCCCCCAAAGCCTCGGCTAACCTTTCGTCTGAATTTCTGTAAACATCCAATTCGTCTTTTGTCAAATCAAGTCGCACTGCTTGGTTCGTTCTTTCCTGTTCTTCCTCCACTTGTTTAATTTTTTCTATAGCTGTTTTCAAGAGACTGTGAGTTTCACTGTACTCTTGAAAGTAGTCTTTCCATTCTTCCTGCTGAAGGAATTTCTGATAAATAGCCTCCAGCATAGTAGCTGGCTTAATAGCATCATGGTCTACTTGAAGAGCAATATAGTGTTCTCGTTCTTTCTCCCAATCCATGAATAAAGTATTAAAGCAATTTTGAAAGTCTCCCTCTCGACTGATGTGATACAATCGTTGCAACAGGGTCGTTTTACCGATACCACCAAAACCATGAAGTAGAAAAATTTTTGGATCTTCTTCCGACGTGGAGGCTGGAGCAACCAAAGAGTTTAAGACATTTCGGAAACGTTCCTGTTGTTCATCTCGTCCTAAAAAAATTTTATTCATTCGCTAACTCCTCAAAGTTATCAACAGTATTAACTATGGCAATCGTCAAGTATTGTGAATTATATTGATGCAATCACATCAATCACAGTTACAGGATTCAAGTTTTTCGACAAGGTGAGGGATAAGACGAGCATTAACTTCCAGACTGGTATTCTTTAAAGTCAATGTTGGAATAATTCCTTGATATTTTTCTTGATCATCAAGGTTTTTTTCAAGATTGTCTGTAAACATTTGCTTTGAACGGGATAGCCATTGCTTCCTCCAGTTGTCATACCAGCCTACATGGCGACCAAACTCTTTTTCAGGATCATTTAAATTAGTGCATTTTTCTTCCCAAATCTTTTTCTGGACAGTAAAACCAAAACAGTTATTGCTGTATTGTTGCCAGAGTTTATCGATGTGACATAAGACATCACAGGGACAGTTTTGAATATCGCTTGCCTTCCAAGAGTATTTTGAAGTACCAGGAACTTGATTCATAATAGCAAATGTTTCTTCATTAGCTTCTACCCATCTTTGATTTTCAAGAAGATAGTTTAATAATTTATATTTTTCTGGGTTTAGTTGTTGAGTTAATTGGTCAGGTGGGTCTTGTGGTTCTATAGGTTTTTGTTCATGATTAGGGGGAGTACTACCATTTTCTGGCTCATCTGTAGGACTCTGAACATATTGTCGATAAATAATTTGTAAGTTTTCATTTCCAGAATTATAATTGTATACATTATCAATTAGTTTCTTTAATTCCCCTCTACTCTCTGCTTTAGTAATTAAATCTTGAAGAATGTTTGTGTATAATTTTTTATTTTTAATTATATCTAAATAGCTATGATTGAAATCATAATCATACAAAATTATTTCCCACTCATCTTGGTTTATAACAGCGCTCATTAAAGCTTCTCGTATTTCCCGGCGTTCAGGACCAGATAACTCAGACATTCATGCATAAATTTATAAATCATTCAAGAATTTAATTCAGAAGGATTAAACAAAGGGATAATGATATTATAGAGAATCAGCAATAGCGAACCATAGACTGGACGGTAAAATCCCAAGGATGAAAATGGCTCTCCCAGAGCAAATACCCAAACGACAAATGCTCCAGTGGAAACTACTATTTGGGTAACAGCTGGTGGCTTATTGGACTCTGATGTTAACTTTAATATCCAAAAAGGAGTTACAAATACCAAGAATATAAATACTACCCATATTAGATTAATCGGAACATCATTAGCACTTGTTAGCACTCCTTTGATAGCTATCCAAGCCCCAAGAATTTCCGAGGGAATATATTTGATCAGCCGATCAAAATAGCCATC
>NZ_JAAHGN010000914.1:0-3130 GCF_010672485.1 Moorena sp. SIO2C4
GATTTTTAATTTTTAATTTTTAATTTTTAATTCCCCGGGGGGCTTGTACCCGGAATTAATTAATTCAAAATTTGTTCAATGTCTTGATGCAATAGCGAGTGGGGGAAACCACGGCAATAGCGAGTGGGGGGAACCCCCAAGACCGCGCTGCCTCCCCAAGACCGCGCTGCATCGCTTCTAGATTTTTAATTTTTAATTTTTAATTTTTAATTCCCCAAAGGGGTCAAAGCTAACAAGTTCTGATGGTACAAACCCCACTAAAAACCAGAATTACGGGCTTGCTCCATCAACTGCTCAGCCCTACGTCCCCACTGGGGATTACCTTGGCTATTGTAAAGGTCTCTAGCATACTGCAAGACTTCCAGAGCATCACTAAATCGGTTTTGGCGCAGAAATACTACACCAGCACCATAATAGGCATTAGCGTAGTTCGAGTTAGCTACCGCTGCTTGCTGGAAAGCTGCCAGAGCACCATCCAAATCTCTCTGATTAAATAAAATTCCCCCGATATTGTAGTGGGCTTCGGGGTATTTGGGATTGATTTTGATCGCTTGCTCAAACGCCTTTTTTGCTTCCTCCAGCTTGCCCTGTTGCCTATAAATCAGTCCCAAATGATATGCCGGTTCGGGAGCATTACGGCTAAATTCCATTGCTTGTTTAAATGATGCGATCGCTTGTGCGGGTGTTCGCAACTGGGACATAACTAGACCCATGTTATAGTGAGCAACACCCAGTTTAGGGTCAAGTTCCAGAGCTCTTTCTAGATATTCCCGTGCCTGAGACAAATTCTTTCCTTCCAACAGAGCAGCCCCTAAATTAGCAAAGGCTAGAGCAAATTTGGGATCAGTCTGGGTTGCCCGATAAAAGGCATCGGCTGACGCCTGCAATTTACCAACCTGCCGCAATGCTAGACCCAAGTTGTAGTGTGCTGGTGCTAGCTTGGGATTCAGTTGGGCTGCCTTTTCAAACGCCACAATCGCTTCAAGTACCTTACTCTGTTGAATTAATGCCAGTCCTTGATTAAGTTGCTCAAGGGCTGCCGGTTGAGTTGGTTTAAGTGCTGGCAGATACTGAGACTGGGCGATTTGTCTACTACTGTAACCGTAAGGGCGAGTAAGGGGATGATGTCTACTCAGTCTCTCTGGTGAATCCTTCAGATGATCTGGGTTAACCCCTAGGGCATGGGAAACTAGTGGCTGTGTCAGCACCAACAGCCAACTGACTCCTAGGCAGAAATATCCTCTGGCAGTGACTTTTGTGTTAACAAACATTAAGTTGAGTGGGAACAAATTTTTCTTAAGATTTTTGAAACATTTTTTTTTATAGTTGTTACGTGTATTCATATTTTTTGAAAATTAGTGACCTAGAGTTATCTAACTTAACAGTTTTAGTAGTTTACATTACAAGACATTGCAAGTTCGATCTAGATCAAACCAAAATAAGTTAATCTCACAACCAGATAACGTTGATCCCATCTCAACAAAACTTCTGCATAAACCAGTAGTCAGGAGATAAGTAGGTAGAATGATTAGGTAAGAGAACCGTTGACATGGCACTTTTTAATCAACTAACCTCCCTACCAGATCATCCCCTTCAAGCTCCGCTTCAATGCATAAGTCCAATTGAAATAATTTGGGGGTAAATTATGAACGGCAAAGTGTGTAAAGCCACCCGTAATGTGGCAATTGTTGGTCCGTATCTCAGTGGTAAAACCACTCTACTCGAAAGTTTGTTGTCCGTTACTGGTAGGATTTCTCGCAAAGGCACAGTAAAGGAAGGCAACACCGTCGGTGATAGTGCCACCGAGGCCAGGCAACGCCAAATGAGTGTGGAGGTAACTGCCGCCAGCACCGAGTATCAAGATATCTGCTTCAATTTTATAGACTGTCCCGGTTCCATTGAATTTGCTCAAGAAACCTACAACGCCTTAGTTGGTGTGGATGCGGCTGTCGTGGTTTGTGAACCAGTAAGCGATCGCGTCCTCACCCTAGCACCCTTATTCAAATTTCTCGACGACTGGGAAATCCCCCACTTAGTCTTTATTAACAAAATGGATCGGTTTGAGTTGACCGATGATGCTAATGGTAACTCCTTACGGTCCGTCTTCGATGCCCTCAATTCCGTTTCCACTCGCCCCTTAGTACTGCACCAATACCCCATTGGTAAGGGAGAACACCTCACCGGATTTATTGATTTAGTCACCGAACAAGCCTATCTTTACCATCCTGATGCCCCAGCTGATCCGATCCCACTGCCAGAGTCATTGAAAGAGGCAGAACAGCAAGCACGCACAGAATTACTAGAAACCTTAGCAGATTTTGACGACCACCTCCTCGAAGAACTACTAGAAGAAATCGAGCCACCCCAAGAAGAAATTGTCCAAGACCTGAAGATGGAATTGGGGGCCGACTTGATTGTACCTGTATTTATAGGTGTTGCTCAGCAAGATTACGGTGTTCGCCCCTTGATCGATGCCCTACTGCGGGAAGCACCAACCCCAGAAACCACCGCCGAGCGTCGGGACATTGCTGGTGATGAATCAAGCACGGTGGCACAGGTACTCAAAACCTATTACACTCCCCAAGGTGGAAAACTCTCCCTAGTGCGAGTTTGGCAAGGTAAACTAACCGATGGCATGGTCTTTAATGGTGCCCGCGCCGGAGGCTTATACCGTATGTTTGGTCACCACACTCAGTCAGTTTCCCAAGTCTCTGCTGGTGATATCATTGCCCTGGGACGCTTAGAGGGCATTAAAACTGGTGACACCCTGACCACTGATACGGGTAATCGAGAGATTAAATTACCAATAGCTGAGGCAAGCAAACCAGTCTATGCGTTAGCCATTACCCCTCAGAAGCGCAAAGATGAGGTTAAGCTCAGTGGTGCTTTAACCAAGCTGCTGGAAGAAGACCCATCTTTGGTGTGGGAACAACATGGAGACACTCACGAAATCATCCTATGGGGACAGGGAGATATTCATCTTCAGGTTGCTCTAGACCGGATGAGCCGCAAATACAACTTACCGATGACCACTCACTTACCCCGAGTGCCTTACAAAGAAACTATCCGCAAATCAACTACCTCTCACGGGCGCTACAAGCACCAAAGTGGTGGTCATGGGCAATATGGA
>NZ_JAAHGN010000915.1:0-3119 GCF_010672485.1 Moorena sp. SIO2C4
TAAGTCAGCTGAAGGCTGACTTGTTCCAAATACAGGTTAACATCTTCTACTACACGAGTCAGTTCAGCTTCCGTACTCAAGCGGATGCGATCATCTCTGAGGGTAATTAAGACTTTAGCAGCAAACGGAGAAGGATAGATATTGGGATTGCAGAAAATCTCAAGAAAGACATCCCCAGTAAATTGGTACTCCATCGGTTGTTGAGGCTTGGGTCTACCACCACTAGATACCTGAGCAGCAGCTTTCAGACTCTGCATCAGTTGGTAAAGCTGACGTTGCAATTTTTTGGCAGCATCGGCGGTGAATGGAAAAGACACCGAACCATCATTAAGATTTAATTTAAGTGGTATAGCGGACATAAGGCAACTTTAAGATGTTATGGATTGTTTGTTAATGGTGGTTGATAAGTTAAGTCGGTAAAAATAAACAAAACATGTGACCCAGCCGATGCAGTTCACGTCAACGGTTAACGGTAAACTTCCAGGGCAAAAACATTAAGCCCTTATTATACTTTCCTGTGGGGACTAACATCGGTCCCCAATGACTATTAATCAAAGCTGATAATCAAAGCTGAGGCTCTGCTTGGGACGTGGTAGCCAAGCTTTTCTCTTTGTCCCGCTTCCGCTTTTTGGCATACAACTGAATTGAGGCAGCCATTGCTATAATCATCGCAAGAATTAACCAAGACGTAATATCTGTAGGCAAACTGTTCTTAAACACTGCCAGTAAAACAATTACCATCAGTAAGACAGTAGGTGCCTCATTGAGAGCACGGAACTGCTGACCAGTCCAACTGCATTGATTGGCAGCCAGCTGTCCCATAATCCTACCGCAATAGAAATGATAGACCAGTAAAAGGGCTACAAAAGCCAGCTTGATATGTAACCAACCTTGCTTGAGCACTTCTGGTTCTGTGACCAGTAAACCAATTGCCATCGCTACCGTTACCACCATACCTGGGGTAGTAATTATGTGATAGAGACGTTTTTCCATAATCTCATACTGATTTTTGAGAATGGTTTGGGCAGGTTCCGGCTCCTGTGAAGCCTCTGCATGATAGACAAACAGACGCACTAGATAAAACAGACCGGCAAACCAAACCACTACACCAATGAAGTGAAACGCCTTGAACCAGAAATAAGCCATAGATTGTGTCCTCCATTATTACAACAGCGTCATGCAGCTCAGCAGTGTCTACCCTCATGACTTCAGCTATAGCGCGTGTCGCGTATCAGCTATCAGCTTCTTGAGGGAAGTCCCAGGAATAATCATGTACTCACTGTCCTCAGCCAAATGCCTAAGTTTTCCTGGCTTCAAAAGCTTAGTAGACCAGAGCTGATCGCTAAATGCTTACGATTATCTCATAAAGATCTAGGTAGCAGGAAACCCCGTGTCTAATGACCCAGGGCTGTTTCATTATAGAGCAAAAAGGTGTATATTGAAGCAATAGCCGGAAAAACCGGGCTAAATTCCCTTATATCCCATGGATCATCGAAAAAAGCTTAATCGACTATCTCAAACAAATACCTGATCATCGAGATCCTCATGGTCTTCGTCATCCTCTCTGGCTGGTGCTTCTAATCATAATTATGGGAATGATGAGTGGTTATTGGGGTTATCGACAATTAGGTAGATTTGTGGAACGTCATCGAAGGGAATTGATTAATAGACTTCAAATTCATGCATGCTCGTGTTCCTTCTTATTCAGTGATCAGAAGAGTCATGGTTAATTTAGATTACGAAGAACTCCAACTTGTATTTAATAAATGGAGTCAACACTATGGTGTTATTCCCTCTTCAGAATGGATATCCATAGATGGGAAGAGCCTCAAAAATACTGTTAGTAACTACGATAACGCGAAACAAAACTTGATCAGTTGTGTTTCGGCTTTTGCTCATCAAAGAAGATTAGTCTTAGGGGTAAAAATGATGTCGAACAAACAGGAAAGCGAAATTTACGTCGTTCGAGAATTAATTGACTTATTAGATTTAACCTGAGGGGGTGACATGAGCCCTAAAAACATTAGTATATAAGGCTTTGATGCCAATGACCTCATCGAAGATACAGTCAGAAATTAACCCTCGATTCATTTTCTGGAAGTTCAACCCCTTATAACTACGTCCAATATCAGCCCAAAACAGAATGTATATTTTTGTAACTTATAGGCTGAAATTATTATCCAGTAAGGATTTCAGATTGCATGTCACCCCCCAGAGATTTAACAGGTTTTGAAGTTCCCGTAGAACAGTGGAGCCTTTATGGGTGATCGGTTATGCAGAAAAGGGTTAAATCTTTTGTAATAAGGCTCCACTGTTCAAGGTTTCATCTCCGTAGTTTTTAGTTTTGATGCTCTTCATTGTCAAAAAAAACTCTGGCAGCCATCGTCGAGTCAGGGAATGACTATCTAGTTAAAGTCAAAAAAAATCAACCCAAATTATATCAACAAATAGAAACGGAATCAAACCAGCTTACACCACGACAAAAAGTGACCCATTATGAAAAAACTAGAAACCGTAATACAAATCGTCTTATTGAAGTGTTTGATCCACCCGAAAACCTTGACCCCAAATGGATTGGAGCTGGTTGTGTGATTAAAGTCTCTGAGACGAAACCTTAGGTAGTGGAGCCTTTATGGTGGGCAGGCTATGCATAGAAGGGTTAAAACTTGGCAGATTTTGGCTCCACTACCTTACGGTAACTTCAAACGCAGTGGAACTCGTGGAAATGAGACTTATAGAAGCATCAGTTATTATCTTTGTTCAAAACCACCATTATCTCGTGGTTTGGCCAATGGAATTAGAGGACATTGGCTCATTGAAAATTCTCGACCTTGGGTAAAAGACGTCATCTATGAAGAAGATATTAGTCCGCAAACGTCAGGACAAGCTCCTTTAAACTTATCTTTGCTCAAAACATGGGTTTTAACTCTTCTTCGAGCACATGGCTTTGATTCTATCAAGGCAGCAATCAGTGAAGCGATGCAGCGCGGTCTTGGGGAGGCAGCGCGGTCTTGGGGAGGCAGCGCGGTCTTGGGGGTTTCCCCAATGAGCGACTGCCGTGGTCTCCCCCATGAGCGACTGCCGTGGTTTCCCCCACTCGCTATTGCATCAAGACAATA
>NZ_JAAHGN010000916.1:0-3118 GCF_010672485.1 Moorena sp. SIO2C4
TCCACTTGTAAAGGCAGCAGCTTTTATATTAGTGGCACATTCAGCTCCCCATCACCGAGTAGTTTCAATGGACCATCATTGGTGGTGACCACACCTGTCTCCAACAATGATTCCAAAGTTACCTCAGTATTGGCGGGAAGTGAGGCCAACTTACCTACGTTGATTGTAGTGTAATGTTTGGGGTTAATGACCGTAAAGTGTTTTAACTTGGGGATACGGCGATATAAGGGCATCTGACCCCCTTCAAAACCAGGTCTTGTCCCTCGACCTGAACGGGATTTTTGACCACGCATTCCAAAACCGCAGCTAGCCCCTTGACCAGCGGCAATGCCACGACCTACACGGCGTCGGCGCTTTTTGGAGCCTTTTTTTGGGACTGCATCATTGATTCTCATCGATCGTTTTTTGTAAGGGTGAAAATGTTTTTTTTAAGATTGACGGCTGACGCTAAACCGTCAACCTTGAGCATATTACTTTTATTTCTAGCTACCTGGTTTTTAATTTATGCATAGATTTGTTCAAGGGGAATGTCTCGTTCTTGAGCCACCTCTGAAAATGTGCGTAGGGAATCAAGAGAGTTGATTGCTGCTCTAGCATTATTGAGGGGGTTATTGGAACCAAGCTGTTTAGCTAAGACATTTTTAACTCCAGCTAACTCAAGTACTGTGCGCACAGCACCCCCAGCAATTACCCCAGTTCCGGGAGCAGCAGGTCGCATGATTACTTTGGCTCCCACCGCCCTACCTCTAGATGGGTGAGGAATGGAATTAGTTTTGGTTAAGGGTACATCAATGAGTTGCTTTTTGGCATCAGCAACTCCTTTACGGACAGCACCAATTACATCACTGGCTTTGCCTACACCAACCCCCACTTGACCTTTTTCATTACCTACAACTACGATGGCCCGGAAGCTCAACTTTTTGCCCCCTTTGACCACCTTACTAACGCGGCGGATTTGGATAACCCGCTCTTGCCAATTACTTTCTTTTTCTTTAGAGCGGTTGTTTTTTCTACGATTTGCCATAGTTCGCTAGAAATTAAATCATGATAGTAAGTATTCAAAGATTAGCTAATTTATAGTTGCTAATTTTTAACTGTTAATTTCAATTTTCAGTTGTTAATTGTCAATTAGCATTTACTAAAAATCTAGCCCTGCTTCACGAGCAGCTTCTGCTAAAGCTTTGACACGACCATGATATAGGTAGCCCCCACGGTCAAAGACCACTTTCTTGAGACCTTTTTCTAGTGCTCGCTGGGCCACCAACTGACCCACTTTAGCTGAGGCTTCACAAGTGGCTCCAGATTTGAGTTCAGATCTCAGAGCTGGTTCTAACGTTGAAGCTGCCACTATGGTATGTTGCTGATTGTCATCGATAACTTGCACATAAATGTGCTCATTAGAGCGAAATACAGCTAATCTTGGGCGTTCAGCAGTACCACTGACTTTCCGGCGTACCCGCCTATGTCTGTGTCGTATAGATTCTTTTCGAGTAAGTTTCATAGTTTACTTCTTACCTGCTTTACCAGCTTTACGTCTGACTATTTCACCGGCATATCGAATGCCTTTACCTTTATAGACTTCTGGGGGTCGAACTGCACGAATTTTTGCAGCTGTGTTGCCTACAACTTCTTTGTTGATGCCACTGACAATCACGTTGGTGTTGTTTTCAACTTTGACTTGAATCCCCTCAGGAGGAACGATCTCCACTGGCTTGCTGTAACCAACGTTTAAAATCAGATTACGACCCTGCACTTGAGCTCGATAACCGACTCCCTGAATGTCCAAACGTTTTTCAAACCCTTTGGAGACTCCCTCAATCATGTTGGCAACCAAAGTGCGAGACAAACCATGACTTTCACGGGCGGTTCGGGTTTCTTCGCGCCGGGAAACCTGTACAGTTTCACCAACTTGCTCAGCTTTAATTGTATCTGGCAAAACCCAATCCAGTTCACCTTTGGAACCTTTGACCTTCACCTGTTGACCGTCTATTGTTACAGTAACTTTACTGGGAATTGGTATAGGGCGCTTGCCAATACGTGACATAAAATTATCCTCCTAACTAAAGAAGTATGAAATATAAAGTATGAAGTATGAAGTATGAAGTATGTCATGAATTGGTTAATCAGCTAATCCGATCAATCCTAGGTTGGCCCAAGGACCGTTTGGCATATACTGAGCTGATTATTGCTCGAACTGATGCTCTAATCTACAGGGGCTTCCAGCTGATAGCTGGCAAGCCTAGATTTTTAAGTAGCGAGTCAGCTGACGGCTCTTAGTAGATCCTTCATCCTTCATGCTTCATCCTTTACCATACGTAACACAGAACTTCACCACCAATTCCCCGACGCCTTGCTTCCCTGTCGGTCATGATGCCATTAGAAGTAGAGATAATAGCAATCCCAATCCCTCCCAAGACTCTTGGCAGTTCTTTACGGTTGGAGTAAACTCGCAATCCAGGTTTACTCACCCGCTTCAGGGCTCTGATAATTGGTTTGCGATTGTTGCCCTTGTATTTTAGGGAAACAACTAAGTATTTTTTGACCCCTTCGCCTGCTTCCTCAAAATCAGTAATAAAGCCTTCTTCTTTGAGTACTTGGGCAATCGCCCGGGTCATTTTAGTTGATTGTACATTTGTTGTTTGATGCCGAACCAAGCAGGCATTTCTAATGCGGGTCAGCATATCTGCAATTGTGTCGTTTGCCGGCATTGTTCCTTCCTATGATTACAGGCTTATTTATCCCGGAAAGGCATTCCCATCTCTTTGAGTAAGGCGCGACCTTCTTCGTCAGTGTTGGCAGTGGTGACTATGGTAATATCCATACCACGAATCTGATCGATGCTGTCGTAGTCTACTTCTGGAAAAATGAGTTGCTCTCGCACCCCAAGAGTGTAGTTACCACGACCGTCAAAGCTTCTAGGGCTAAGACCCCGAAAGTCCCGAATTCTTGGTAGGGCTAAGTTAATTAGCCGCTCTAGAAAGGAGTACATACGCTCTGAACGGAGGGTAACCGTGACACCAACAGGCATCCCGGCACGGATTTTAAAACCCGCGATCGCTTGTTTTGCTCGTGTGACCACCGGTTTTTGACCGGTGATTATGGCAATTTCGTTTACCGA
>NZ_JAAHGN010000917.1:0-3107 GCF_010672485.1 Moorena sp. SIO2C4
AGCTAATTTTAAGGCATGTCGAGGAACTAAGAATCCCCGTCCATAAGCGGGCGGAGAGTGTCAACTAAGCCAATAATTGACCATTACCAATAGCCAGGGCTGGGATTGATGAGGCTGGGATTGGTGATAAGCCCAAAATTACCAGATAGGCAAGTATAGGAGTATTTCAGTTAAAGAAAATTAAGGTTGGCAAAATTTCCACAACGATCAGGGTAGGGTGGTGTTGGTAGCCTCATGTCATTGCCTTGACGGGTAACTAGGGCTTATTTTGTGTGTTGTTGCTTGTTTTTGTTTGTAATAGCTCCTTTGTCATCAGCCGGAAGTCCCTTGGCAGAAGAAATCACAAATGACCAATCACTAAGACCAATCACTAAGACCAATGACTAAAATCACGAATAGCTAAAGAACTGTTACAGTTCTTGACAAAGTAGCCAGACAGGTATGAAGTCGATGATAGCATTCCCTTGAATGCCTTATTTATAGACACGAGAAAAAAACTATGGCAGAAGAACTGACGGGACAAACTCCCATATTTGGTGGTAGCACTGGCGGATTGCTGACCAAAGCTGAAGTTGAAGAAAAATACGCTATCACCTGGACAAGCTCAAAAGAGCAAGTGTTTGAAATGCCTACTGGTGGGGCTGCCATCATGAATGAAGGGGAAAACTTGCTCTACTTAGCTCGTAAGGAACAGTGTCTGGCATTGGGAACCCAACTGCGGACGAAATTTAAGCCCAAAATCGAAGACTATAAAATTTACCGGGTTTATCCCAATGGTGAAATCCAGTTTCTGCATCCTGCAGATGGGGTATTCCCAGAGAAAGTCAACGAAGGGCGTCCCTATGCAGGGAAAATAGACCGCAATATTGGCAGCAACCCAGAACCTGCAACTATCAAGTTCAGTGGGAAGGCAGCTTACGAGGTTTAATTAATCAGTGATAAGGTAAAGGGGAAAAAGTTGAACGTTGTGACCAACAGTTTCAGCTGTTTGCCGAATTTTCAACCTTGAGCTGAGAAAGACCATGATTTTCCCAGATTTTTCCCAATTTTCAACCGTAGCTCAACAAGGTAATTTTGTACCGGTAACCCAGGAGTGGGTGGCGGATTTAGAAACGCCAGTTTCTGCCTGGTATAAGGTCTGTGCTGGTCAACCCTACAGCTTCTTGTTGGAATCGGTAGAAGGTGGTGAAAATCTGGGACGTTACAGTTTACTTGGTTGTGACCCCCTGTGGGTATTGGAAACTAGGGGAAATCGCACGACTCAGACCAACCGGGATGGGTCAGTAACAGTATTTGAGGGAGACCCCTTTGAAACCTTAGGGAATTGTCTGAAATCCTATCAACCTGTAAATTTACCCCAATTGCCGCCAGGAATTGGGGGTTTGTTCGGTTTCTGGGGTTATGAGTTAATTCGTTTTTGTGAATCCCGTGTGCCAATTTATCCTCTACAGTCCAATGACTTGCCCGATGGATTGTGGATGCAAGTGGACAACCTGATTATTTTTGATCAGGTCAAGCGTAAGATTTGGGTGATCGCTTATGCTGATTTACGACAGGCCCAAGGAGATTTAGAGGCAGCCTATCAAAAAGCATGCGATCGCGTTCGTACTCTGGTCAACAAACTGCAAGGGCAGCTCTTAGGTAAGGACACAGTACTCCCATGGACACCTCCAAATAGTGGTACTCAAGAACTGTCTTATATAAGCAATACAGACAAGTCCCAGTTTTGCGCTAATGTCGAAAAAGCGAAAGACTATATCCGAGCTGGGGATATCTTTCAGGTCGTATTATCCCAGCGCCTCTCGACAGAATACAAAGGTGACCCTTTTGCCCTTTACCGTTCCCTAAGGCTGATTAATCCCTCCCCCTACATGGCTTATTTTAATTTTGGGGACTGGCAAATCATTGGATCTAGCCCAGAGGTAATGGTTAAGGCAACAGCTTCCCCAGAGGAAAAAATCCAGGCAACGTTACGACCAATTGCTGGAACTCGACGTCGGGGTCAAACTCCTCAAGAAGACGAAGCTCTAGCTCAGGAGTTACTCGAAGATCCAAAGGAAATTGCCGAACACATTATGTTGGTTGACCTGGGTCGGAATGACCTGGGTCGTGTGTGCAAGAGTGGTACAGTCAGAGTGGATCAACTGATGCTCATTGAGCGCTACTCCCACGTCATGCACATTGTTAGCAATGTAGTAGGGGAGCTGGATGCTAGTAAAACAGCTTGGGATTTACTGAAAGCTTGTTTCCCTGCGGGGACAGTGAGTGGAGCCCCCAAAATTCGGGCAATGGAAATCATTCAGGAACTGGAACCAGAACGTCGCGGGCCTTACTCGGGTGTCTATGGCTGGTACGATTTTGAAGGTCAGCTCAATAGTGCGATCGCAATCCGGACTATGGTAGTTCGCCCATGTGGTTCTGGTAAACATACCGTGTCAGTGCAAGCTGGTGCTGGCTTGGTAGCAGATTCTGACCCAGAAAAAGAATATCAAGAAACCCTCAATAAAGCTAGAGGCTTACTAGAGGCTATCCGCTGTTTAGACTTTGAGCAGTAAGCTATCAGCTAGGCGCGCCCCTGCAGGGAACGGGACGATAGCTTACTGCTAAAATCGCCCCTAACCGCTAACCGCTAACTATTCCTTCACAGGGTTAACTAGAATCATGCTAGCTTCTTGCCGTCGGATAGCTACTTCTGTGGTGGAACCAACTCGAATGTGCAACGGTCCCCCAAACCAGGCTGAGCGCAACACTTGTACCTGTCGATTAGGAATAATGCCAATTGCTTCTAGTCGATTGGCGAGACCTTCGACTTGCAAACCTATCTGAACTTTCTCGATAATGGCAAGCTTTCCAGGTTTTAATTCGGCTAAAGTCATTTAATTAATTAATAATTGGTTTGAGAAAATTCCGATACTTTTTAGCTACCAAAGTCTACCAAAGGCAGACCTTAGCTCGCCAATGCAAGGTGATTTCTCACCCAGGGTGTATCTACCAAAGCATGGCCGTAGGCCACGCTGCGCGAACGAAGAAATATTCCACGAGCGCCATTTAGATCTCGTTCGCGAAGCGTGACCTTTGGTCAATCCATCTTTTGGCCATCAATTCCT
>NZ_JAAHGN010000918.1:0-3102 GCF_010672485.1 Moorena sp. SIO2C4
GCTGATAGCTGATACCTGATAGCTGATACCTGATATCTGACCGCTGATAGCTAATACCTGATAGCTGATAGCTGATACCTGATAGCTGATACCTGATAGCTGATACCTGATAGCTGATACCTGATAGCTGATACCTGATAGCTGATAGCTTGCACAACCCTAACGGACATACAAACAATGACAGAATAATGGCTGTCCCGACTTGATAGAATTAATTTGATTTTTAATTCCCGCAAATCGGTAACCCAACTCTACCAAACATTCATGTACCTCTTCAAATAATGGTTGTTCCTTATACAGGGGAACAAATGACATTTCTACCAGAACACATCGCCCTATTGAAAATAGCTTTTTACCTCCCTTTATCACTTTATCTTCAACCCCTTGGACATCAATTTTTATAAAAACATCTCTCTCAAATTGATCAGACTCTAATTCTGACTGTAATAGGTCATCCAGGGGGCAAACCTTTACTTTCATTTCACTTTCTCCTGATGTCTGTGGAAATTCATTCTTACATACTTCACTTATTCGTAACATCGAAGAAGCTGGCCCATAAGAATTCTCATAAAATAACTCTTCTCCTTGATAATCCGACAACGCTACATTAAAAATTTTTAGATTAGGAATCTTAGCGCCTTTCCCTTCCAAGTCTGATATATAAGATGGCAATGGTTCAAATACATAGGTCTGTTTAGCATTGAAGTAAATGGCTAAAAATTCCGCAAAATCCCCATTATTTGCTCCAATATCAATTACCGTCTTAATCGAATAATTTTCACGAAGCCATCGCCATAGCTCCCTGCCTGGATCGGGACTCGCTTCAACAATTTGTTTGTAGTCTGAAAGCCTTAACAACTTTAAATTCATGGATGCTAACAGACGATTTACCAACCGACCAATTTCCTGTTTCACCGAAGCCATTTAGTTACTCCTATAAAACTTAATAAACTAAGTCCATAAACTGGTCTGCTGTTCTATTTTTGTCCTCATATAACCTATTTACTCGTCTCCGGAGATCCCGCTTATATCGATGATAATAAATTCCTTCCCATCGCTTCAAGTAAGCCTCTCGGTCATGGTCTAAAACAGCATTGTTAGTCTGGCGAACCGCTTCATTTCGATCATAATAATGTTCAACATAAGCCCCTGGACAATCTACAATTTCATAATTAAGCTGCCACATCTTTAAACAGAGATCACCATCAGCTTTATAAAAGATATATCGCTCTTCATCCGCCCAGTCAACTGCTGCTAGGGCTTCTTTTAAGTACATACCATGATTAACAAACAGTTTGCCACCAAGGGTATGTTGTACATAGTACTCTTCATCCTCTGGCCAATTCCGAAAATAGAAAGCTACTCCCCCTATTTTTCCGCCAGCTTTTTCCACCTCTTCAAACTTGTCCAACCCTAAATTAACCGCATTCGGTAATAGCAGACAATCATCACTGATCATCAAAATATATTTACCTTTAGCTGATTTAAAGCCAAGATTCATAAAATACCCCCAACTGCGACGCTTGAGTGGCTTTCCTTGGAATTCCCCTCGGTTATGTTGGATGATAGTAATAATATCTTTCTGCTGAATGAGCCATTCTAAAGAGCCATCCGTTGACCCCCCGTCAATCACAATGATTTCATAGGGAACCCGAATCTGATTATCTCGAACACTTTGAATCGCTTTTTCCAGTAAAGGTCTACGGTTATAACTCCCAATCACCACCGAGACGATGCAGGTTTTCTCAGAGCTAATTACCGGTTTAGCGAAAGACTTTAATATCTTCAAATGACTCAATTTTCCTGGATTAGCTGGTCCTGGATTAGCTAGTTTAATAGGAGAATGAGTCAATGAGCCATTATACAATTGTTTGACTTGACGAAAAGGCTTAGCTAGAATTTTGATATAGTTCATAAGGCACTCCTGAACACACCTGTATGGAGCCATCACCATTAAGCGATTTAGCTTAATCTGATGTGGCCGTTATAGTTGCACCCTCGGGGATAATGATATCAAACTATCCCATTGTTTATGTTATAATAACAAGTCATTATGGATAGATAAATCTAAAAATTTTCTGAAGGCTGGCCGAGTCCGTAGGGTGCGTTAGGGGCGCGCCTTGCCATCATATTCAACTTCGTAGCCAGTAGCCCCGTAACGCACCACCCAAGGGCTTGCCCTGATTTTCCGCCTCTTCGCGCCTGGTTGGGATAGTCCGTCCTGAAATTGATCACGGGCAAGATGCCCGTTCCACGCCTGATCCCCGTTCCACGCCTGATCCCCGTTCCACGCCTGATCCCCGTTCCACGCCTGATCCCCGTTCCACGCCTGATCCCCGTTCCACGCCTGATGCTCATGGCACCAAGATGCTCATGGCACCAAGATGTCCATGCCACCCACCGGGTCAAACAGCTTTAATGAGATGCACCAGATGCTTAATCCTTAGACGCGATCAATTCCCAACCGTTCCGCTGGATAGATAAAAGGAGAACCAGACAAGATGCCATCACAGATAATATCCAAACCCGGATCTGCACCAGGAAGTAATTGGTCTAGGCTAGTAATATTGAGCTTTACGTAAGGATTTTCCGATAGGGGTTCGGTAAACTGTAGGGGAATCATGCGTCTGAAAAAGAAATGGTAGGCGTACATCCTCGCCCGTTTCAGGGAATTAGAATCTAACCGTTCACCAAGGGGTAGCTTATCCAAGCATTGGAAATACTCCTCTGCTGTCGAAGGATCCATCGTGATTCCCTTATCTCGGATCCAAGCTTCACCACCAACGATCACCGGAATGCCTACACTGGTCAACTCTACTCCAGTTTTTGTCCCATAAATAATCACCGAATCGCACTCCATCATCGCTGCATAGGTACTCACAGGACTTTCTGGAGGAATGATGAAAATATTTTTAGGCAATTGAGACCAGACCTTCTTGATTTCTGGCAACAATGGTTGGCGAGAAGGCAACGTTCCCCGAATCTCTGCTGGATGAATCCGAATCAGCAGTTGTAAGTCAGAACGTTTAGCAAAATACTCAATCGTCTGGAGTACCCACGTTAGCATATTCGGAAAAGCATTAGCGCGATAGTGCAACTGGG
>NZ_JAAHGN010000919.1:0-3102 GCF_010672485.1 Moorena sp. SIO2C4
TGGAAGCCCAAAAGACGAATAAGACCGTCCCTGAATTGACCTGAGAATTGGAAGCCCCAACCCTCAGCGAAGCAGGTTGGGGTACTTCACAGTGCGCAGGATAATTAGTATGATCGTTGAATTCCGGTGGAGGTTTTCATGACTCAGACGATGGTTTTACCAGGCACTTATATTGAGGTGCGTGATGAGGGCTTGATTAGTCCTGGCGGCGTAGTTACAGGCAACATTGGAATTGTCGGCACAGCGGAAAAAGGACTTGTAGATGAGGTGCAATTGCTCGGTAGCTTGTCTGAAGCTAAGGAAATTTTTGGTGAAAGTGACGAGTGGCAAGACGGGACTAAAAATGAACTTACATTAATTCGTGCTCTAGAGCTGATTTATCAAAATGGAGGGCAGAATGTTTATGCGGTGCGGACAGCTAAGAATTCAACATTATCTTATGCAACATATGAATTGAAAGATAATTCGAATACATTGCTGACCCTGAAAGCTAAAACTCCTGGTACTCTGGGAAATGAGATCAAGATTAAAATTACAGTTGTTAGCACAGAAATAACAGTCAAACTCTCCCAGGACACAATTGAGGAAACATACTCAGTAACAAATATTGCTGAACTCAAAACTGAGGTTAATCAAAAATCAGCTTTGGTGGAGGTTGACGGGACTACAACCGAGGGAACACCAAAATCCGTAACTGATTATGCCAACTTCACTGGAGGCAAAAATGGTGCTGATGCTACGAGTGATGATTACGCTAGAAGTTTAGCTCTCCTAGAGAATGAAATCGTTAACATTGTGCTACTGGCTGGGCAAGATGTTACCACAACAGGGATGTCAACCGTTCTAGAAGGACACCTGAAGACAACAGCAGGAATCAAGCGAGAGCGCATTGGCATCATTGGTAGTGGCTTTAGCAATGGTAAAGATAGCTTAGACGATATTACTAAGCACACCATCAATAATGACCGCATCATTTTTACAGCACCGGGAATTTTGGTTTCATCTCAAGGAAAACAAAACAAGCTACCCGGTAGTTACCTAGCTGCTGCTGTGGCTGGGATGCTGTCTTCGTTGCCTGTACAAACCAGTCCCACTAACAAAACTCTAACAATTGAAGGTCTAACTACGGAATTTAACAGTACACAACTGGAAAAACTGGTCACAAAACGTGTTTTAACAGTAGAAAAACGGGCTGGATTTCGCATCGTTAAAGGAATAACCACCGATGATGGAGCCTGGAAGCAAATCACTACCAGACGGATTGTAGACTATGCAATCTACGGGGTTCGTAGCAGTTGCAATCCCTATATAGGTAAGTTGAATAATGAACGAGTGCGGGGAGCGATGAAAGCTACCTTGAATGCTTTCTTGACGCGCATGGTAGATAATGAAGCCTTGGTAAGTTATCAACTTGATGTATCAGCAACCCGCGCTCAAGAAAAAGAAGGGAAGGTGATGGTTACCATGACTCTGATGCCAACCTTTAGCATCGACTTTATCCAGGTGACGATGTATCTCGAATAAAAAAAGACAGTCAAGTCGCTTGACATGCAGGTCACGCTACGCGATCGCTCCAATTCAAAATTCAAAATTATTAATTCAAAATGACAATCAGTGGGGGCTTGTACCCGGAATTAAAAAATTGCAAAATTTGTTAAATTTTTAATTTTTAATTTTTAATTTTTAATTTTTAATTTTTAATTTTTAATTTTTAATTTTTAATTCCCCAAAGGGGTCACGCACCATCAGCTGCCCTCACAACCAAGGATGAAAATCCTTAAATTTCGGAAATAGTTAGGAGGACTAGTATGCCCAATGTTAATGTCTTTCGCGGTTCTGATGCCTCGTTGGTTCTAGCTGTCGATGACAGTGAGTCAGTAGAAGGTAAACTTGCGGATAGTTTAATTGGTGAGTATGAATTTTCGAGTATAGTTGGCCGCTTACAGAACGTAACGGTCAAGGTGGAAAATGAGTTACGACCTTACCACGAAATTGGTAAGCGTTTCCCAACGGAGTTGCGTCCAGGAAATATCAATGTTTCTGGCTTCGTGCAACGAGCTCATGTTAATGGGGCTTTAATTCGGCTGCTGCTGGGTGATGGAGCAACAAGTCCTCCGCCAATTGCCGCCATTCCTCAACCTTCCTTTAATATCGTTATTGCCCTGAAAAATCCAGCCTTTCCTGACCAAAGTAGTACCCTTACTGTGTTCGGTGTTAAGTTTGAAAGCTGGAGTTTTCAATTACCTGAAGATGATTTTGTGATGGAAGGAGTTAGCTTTAAAGCTTTACGCATTAGTGCAGAAGAAAAGGGTTAACCAATGACAAATAACTAACTAATCAATGCTCAAATGGAACCAACACCAGAAGAACTCCTAGCTGGTTCTACCGTTATCTTTAATGTTGTGGTGCCTCCAACTATCTTGCAACCTACTCAAAGCAATCAGCAGTCAGATCCTGATGTGGTTGTGCAGCTACGTCCTTTGACTATTGGTACCTTTGGGCTAATTATGAAAGCAGGGAAAAATGATCCAAGCTTAATTCCCTTGTTGATGATCAAGGAATCACTGGTAAAGCCAGCCCTTTCCTTAGAACAAGTCAAAACGATGCATCTGGGGTTGGTTAACTTTTTGATCGCTGAAATTAGACAAATCAGTGGGCTGACCGAAAAAAAAACCTAAATGGCTTGAGTGCTTCCCCATTGGTAAAAGCCAGCTACCGTTTAGCCCGTGCATTTGGCTGGACTCCCCAACAAGTGCAAGCAATGACCATGGGGCAAGTCTCGATCTACTTACAAATGTTAGATGAGGAAGTTAGTGATGGCGATTCCTGGGGAAAGCTCTCCTAATATCAATCAGGCTCTGGTCGCTCTTGGGGAATCCCTACGTAGTGAGTTTCAAGCCTTGATTGGTGAATACACCGCAGGGGGATTAGCTGGGAATTATTTGACCAGTGAAGATTGCTCCGAACTCCGCTGTTTACAGGAAGTTGTATCTCAGGTTGGACAGCTAAGTGAGGAATTCACAGCTTTGGAGACGTGGCTAACTTCCGGGTTTATCCCAAAAGGTTTAGCAACTCCGATTGATGCTGATTCTGAGTATGATA
>NZ_JAAHGN010000092.1:0-12062 GCF_010672485.1 Moorena sp. SIO2C4
TATAAATATGCCCGTCAGTAGCTCTTCGCTTACATAGACCAGTCCATATATGAAACCTGCACCCTCTAGACTTGCTTCAACAACCACTAGAACTACCGAAAGTAGAATTAGCAGAATGAGGGTGAATTCAGTTTGGGGAGCATGAATGAACTGGTCAAGACGGGACTTGATGGTTGATGACAAGTTAAAGTCTTCTATATTAAATGGAATTCACTCCATTTAATATTAAGAATTTTTAATTCTGAATGCTTCCCCCACCTGAGTTTTCATGGTGTGGGTATCCGTCTTAATTACAAGGTTTTATCCCTCGCGACAGGCGGCATTCTCGCGCCTGTTGCCAGGACTTTTGCTGGACTATTCCCCCAAGTCGTTGTCTTGATGCAATAGCGAGTGGGGGAAACCACGGCAGTCGCTCATGGGGGGAACCCCCAAGACCGCGCTGCCTCCCCAAGACCGTAATGGTGCGCTTTCCGTAGGCGAATTAAATTCGCCACGGGTCGCACCTCTGCATCGCTTCCGCTGTGGGGCTTATGCTTAGAAACTTTCACCTAGAGTCTGACGTTTATAAACCGACAGAGCGAGGAAAAACAGGTTTAATTTCCCTATCGTGAGAGGTCGTGCCTCCAGTTTGCTCAGAATCTCGTTCTGCCCTTTGCCGTACCACTCAAGATAATTCAATTATATCACAATTTGCCGCTCCTTGACCCCCACCTGCGTTCTCGTGGTGGGGGAATGCGTCGCTCATTTTTGTTCAATTTCCACAGGTTTGCTCCTAGCCGGTTGTACTACCCTCGGAAACTCTTAAGAGTCAGCATCAATCAACTCAATCTTCCTACCAGCGGGGGGATTAAACCTGGGCGGCTCTAACTGAGTCGGTGGTTTGACGATACCCGATGGTGAGGTCACTTCCGGTGGTGGAACCACAATTGGGAAGGAGCGAACCGGTGATGGCGGTTTGACCACTGATGATGGTTTTACCACTGATGGTGGGGAGGGAGCTGGTTTCGGGATCACCACTTGTGGGGGAGATGGAGGCGGAACCGGTCTTGGTCGTCTTACGGGCACAGGAGGTGGGGGAGGTGGGGCTAAAATCTTGCGCCATGATTGAATTTGCCGTTGGGCTTCCTGGTAAGGGCGAGTACCAGACGGAACTATGTTTGCGATCGCAATGGATTCAGACAGGTTATAGGCAGAACGACTTCTGGCTATGGATAGGATTTTGTAACTCCAGCGATTGACTACTGTTCTCGCCTCGCTACGGGATTTGGTTGAGGTTGGCACTTGCCTAGCTACTCGAATCGCTTTTCTTAGGGCTTGTGGAGTTCCAGCCTCAGCAATTTGGTAAGCTTCCCGTAAACGCTGCTGACCCTCTAGTTCTAACTTCCAGCTTCTGACTTTGCTTTGGGCTTCATTGTACAGAGCCCGACCTGCCTTAATTTGTTGGGCAGTTGCCACGGCTGCATATAGATCACCCCGGATTGCCAGAGTGCGTGCTTGGTCTAAATAAGGTTGGTCTTCTTGCTGCTGGATACTTCTAGACCACTGATTAATTTTACTTTGAGCTTCCTGGTAAAGACTACGACCTCGGGAAATTTTACGGGCTTCTTGAACAGCAGCTTGCAAAGAATCAATGCTGCCATAACTAGCCAGTTGTGCTGCCCGTTCCAGGAATGGCCTGTCTTCGATCAGCTGAATTTGACGAGTCCAATCTCGAATTTCGCCCCGTGCTTCCTCATAGCGGGGATTACCACGAGGGATCTGTTCCACTTCAGCTACTGCCAGTCTTAAGTCACTAGGTAAACCCGAGGTAGCATAGGTTCTGGCTCGCTCAAGTCGCGCCACATCTTCTACTTCTCGTTGCCAACGGCTAATTAATTGCTGCCCTTTCTTATATAGGGGACGTTCTGATCCCAGCTTTTGGGCAGATGCGATCGCTTCTTCTAAATCCCAGGTTGTACCAGACTCAGCACGAGATAGGGCATGAGCTAGGTCAATTAAATCCGATTTGAGTTCAGGTACTTTAATCGTTTCGGGAAGTTTATAGGCAATGTCAAGAACTTCGGACCACTTACCTTGCTCTAGCTTGTTCTGAGCAATCTCCACCAGCTTGTTGCCAGAGTCTTTAATTAAATCCTGAGCTTCTTTGTAAGCATAACTTTGCTCTGTGATTTCCTTAGCTTTTTCAATAGCTGCCAGGATCTTCTCTATATTGCCACTTCTACTCAGCTCATAAGCCTTATCCAGCTTAGCCGAGTCTTCCCGTCCCATCTTAATCTTATCCGTTAGCTGGTTATACTTAGCCGTAGCCCAGTAGTCATTGTCCACATAGGTCAATCGTACTGCTTCGCGAAATGCTAAGTTCCAGTTTGATAACCTCAACTGTTTTTCCGCTTGCTCATAAACTCCCTCTGCCCTCGACCAGATTTTCTGCCAACGTTTTACCCGCTTTTCTACTATCGCGCCAGCTACGGATTTTGAAGGAATACGTTTAGCAATCTTAAGAGCTTCACTGAGCTGACCAGCTTGAAACTTAGCTTCCCCAATCTCTAGGATTACCTGTGACCACTCTTCGATATGTTGGTTAACTTGTGGGCGTAACGGGTGATCTTCGGGCAGGGCATCCACTAATGCGATCGCTTTTAGCAACTGGGGGACAGTTTGCTGATTTGCTGCCACCTGAGCACAAGATAGGCGCATCGATGCTGAAGCCGTTGGCCAAAACACAGCACGGCAGTTTGGTACAGCTGGCAACCTTAACAACATCATTGCTGAAGCAAATCCAGCACTACCGAAAAGCAACACAACTAAAGCTGACCAAAACTGCCAACTGCGAGGCAAGAGGTTTTTTACTCCAGTCGTTTTTCCTGAGGGAGCTTGTCTACCGGTAGTTTGTGCTGTGTTTAATCGAGAGTTAGCTACTGGTTGACCAACCCCAAATTTTTCTGATTGCTGGGGGGGCTGTGTCGATGGGTTTCCTCGGTCAGGATAGTTTACGTTCGGTTGAGTAACCGGCTGGCTCTGGTTAGGTTGCCAGCCATTAAACTTACCTGAACTTGAACCATTTGAGGTTGGCCAACGGTCTGGAAATTCTCTATTTCTGGTCATAATTCACTTCCACACTCCCTACACCGGAAGACAGCAGGTTGTTTACAGCAACCTCAGTTGTTGAGATTTTACCCACCTTACACATATAGAGTCTACACCCTATCTTATAGTAGTGTTCTTATAATTCTGGTTGAGTTTATATGCTGATCCATATTTCTTGCAATCCTTTACAAGTCAGGATTCTAATCTTCCAGTTACAGTAGGAAGTCCAGTAGCTACTGAGTTTACAATTCTTTTATCAATTGAGATAGTTGATCGGGATTGGCATGATAGACCTCTGAGCAAAAATGACAAGTTGCCTCAGCGCCACCGTCTTTTTCTATCATATCCTGAAGTTCCTCTTTTCCCAGCATTTTCAGAGCCCCCAACATCCGGTCAAAGGAGCAACCACAGTTAAAATGCAGCATCTGGGTTTCTGGAAAAATCTCTAGCTCCATATCCCCCAGCAACTGTTCAAAAATCTCTGGTAAGGTCTGGTTAGCTTGGAGCAGTGGTGTAAAACCTGATAGTTTGGTAATGCGAGATTCCAAAGTTTGAACTAATGCCTCATCCGTTGCTGCCTTAGGCATAACTTGGATTAAAATACCCCCAGCCGCAGTGACCCCTTGAGCACCTACGAATACACCAACCACCAGCGCTGATGGGGTTTGTTCCGAATTTAGCAGATAGTGAGCGATGTCATCACCTATTTCACCAGAAACCAACTCTACTGTACTCGAATAGGGATAGCCATAACCCACATCCCTAACCACGTATAGGAAACCATCCTTACCAACAGCACCACCCACATCTAATTTGCCCTTCTTATTTGGTGGCAGTTCCACCTCTGGGTTGTCTACATAACCTCGAACTTTACCATCTAATCCTGCATCCACCATAATTCCACCCAGTGGACCATTGCCATTGATCCGAATATTGACCCTCGACTCTGCTCGCTTCATACTAGAAGCCAGCAGAAGACCTGCAGACATGGTACGACCTAGGGCAGCCGTTGCCACATAAGAGAGTTGGTGACGTTGTCTAGCTTCTTCCGTCAGGCGTGTAGTAATCACACCAACTGCGCGAATACCCCCTGAAGCTGCTGTGGCGCGAATTAACTGGTCAGCCATAGAAAACTCTTACACTTCTTAATATAATTAATGTTTATTTTACAAAGTATTGAGAAAGTATCGAGTCCCTTGCTTGCCCTCTCCTTTTAGCCGAGGCATTAAAACAACAGACGGGATTTATCCCATTGGTTCATTCACAATAATTACAAATATTTCCTACGAGTAAGGACGATCTAACCAAAATGCTAGGAATCTTTCAAAAAAGTCATCTGAGGATTGAAGTCGAAGCACCACAAAATGTGATCCGGGATAGTCTGCTCTATACCGCGCAACTGCACCAGTGGTTGTGGCCGGAGAATTTATCTTCCGAGTTACCCGAACAGCTAGATTTAGGATTGACCTTTACTTCTTCCATCGGGCCAGTAGCAGTACAACACAAAGTTGAGCTTGTTCAGCCGAACTGTTTAAGACTGCTCTTGAGCCAGGGAATTGATGGTTATCATGAATGGTATTGGGGAGATGGTTGGGTACAATCTCGCCTAGAAGGGGTGTCTTTGTTACCCTTGAATTGGGGTCAAACCTTAAGTTTGCTGAGGCTACGTCAGTTTGTAGAACAGCATAAAGCCTCTGACTCCTAACGTAAAAATTGATCTAAAGCGGCTTTCAACTCCTCAATTTCTACCTCAATGTTGCCCTGCTCAGCGGCACGACCGATACACTCGCTTAAATGTTCATCTAGGATAATTCGTGCCACTTTATCCAAAGCCCCTCGAACTGCAGCAATCTGTACCAAAACATCAGGACAGGGGCGACTTTCTTGCACCATAGTCTTAATCCCTCGAATATGCCCCTCGATTCGAGACAGGCGATTGATAATTCGCCTCAGAGATTCTTCATCATGGACGTGACCATGGGTATGTTCACTATGGTTGTGATTCAGTTCTTGAGTCAGGGCATATTCTCTATCTTTCGAGATCATAGCGGTTTTATTAGTTTTATTAGTCCAAGGTTAACCAACTTCCTGGGTATATCATTATTGATAATTATTAAGCTTAACTTCTTCGGGTCTCAAGGGCTGATCACCCCTTGAGGTCAACCTCTCTCACTCTCGGTGCGCGCCTCCTAGGGTCGCACCGTCTGGAACTCGCCCAGGTACTACTAACGTCATAGTAATAACTCTCAAAATAGCGATTAGATGCTTGTAGCAACTAATCCACAATCCTACAAATCTGCCTCGAAACCCACTCCTGGCTCTGGGTGGGAGGAATATCAGGGAAGGTAAACTTGAGTTAGGGGTTAACACTAAGGGTCAGCAACAACTGACTACTAACCACTAGCCAAAGCCAAGTAAATCCCATGGGTTTTAGGTCGTGGGATTGGCTTAGCAATAGTATTCCCCAAAATTAACCAGAAGAATACGATAATACTATGTCATCAACTAAATTTTCGATTTGGCTTCGCTCAATTAGTAACTATCTCTTGGCTATTTTACTTGGAGTCTTATTGACAGTTGGCGTTTATCGTGTATCTCCCTCCAAGGCTGCTCCTGTACCCAGCACAGACTCAGTAACTCCGCCACTGATCGCCCAACAACTGCTAAGTCCACAGCAAGCTAGTAATAGCAGTTTTGTAACAGCAGCGGTGAATCGGGTTGGAGCAGCAGTGGTGCGTATTGACACCGAGCGCACAGTTTCCAGGCGCGTCGATCCCTTGTTTGATGACCCCTTCTTCCGGCGCTTTTTCGGTGATGACTTTTCAGCCCAAATTCCCCAAGAAAGACGTTTACAAGGTCAAGGCTCTGGCTTTATCATTGACAACAGTGGCATCCTACTGACTAATGCCCATGTTGTGGAAGGTGCAGATAAAGTAACCGTTACCCTCAAGGATGGGCGCAAGTTTAATGGTCAAGTCAAGGGTGTTGATGAATTCACTGACTTAGCTGTTGTCAAAATTAACGGTACTTCCTTACCGATTGTCTCTCTAGGGGATTCGAGTCAAGTTCAGGTTGGAGATTGGGCTATTGCTGTTGGTAACCCCCTAGGGCTAGATAATACAGTGACTTTGGGAATTGTCAGCACCATAGGACGCTCCAGCGCTCAGGCAGGTATTCCCGACAAGCGACTGGACTTTATACAAACCGATGCTGCTATTAATCCTGGAAACTCTGGTGGTCCGTTGTTGAATGCTACAGGGGAAGTTATTGGCATCAACACTGCTATTCGGGCTAATGCCATGGGAATTGGTTTTGCTATTCCCATCAACAAAGTCAAAGAGATTTCCAACAAACTAGCCCAAGGGCAAAAAGTTGTCCATCCATATATCGGTGTTCGGATGACAACCCTAACCCCGGAACTAGCACAAGAGAACAACAATGATCCCAACTCTGTTTTACTATTACCAGAAATCAATGGTGTCTTGGTAATTCAAGTAATGCCGGATACACCAGCTGCTGATGCTGGTATGCGTCGTGGGGACATAATTGTTCAAATTGATGGAACATCTGTTACTAATGCCACACAACTACAGCGCCTTGTGGAAAATAGTGGAGTAAATAAGGTTCTAGAAATAAAAGTAAGGCGCGGTAAGCAGACTACTAGCGTGTTTGTCCGCACCGATGCACTAAAAAATCCTAATTAGTGATTACCAAAAAATTTGGGTCTAAAGCCCCGTCCTTACAGGAGGGCTTTTTTTTTGTTCGCAACTGAAGGCTCCAAAGGAGCATCTTTGTATTGACAGTTTGGTAGCACCGTGTTAATATAAAGGAATAATTAATGTTCTAAATAAACATGATATTGAATAATTAGACAGTGTAAAAAACATGTTTTGAGATAATCATGTTGCACAATCAAGTCTAACGATTTGGACATCTATGAAAGTCTTTGATCAAAAAAATGTTCATCTAAATTTGTTAACTTAAACTTGTTAACTTAAACTTGTTAACTATTTTAGGTACGGTGGGGTTAGAAGTTACCGTAAAAATAGTGGAGCCTTTATAGTTAGTCGGCGCTTGTGTAAAAATTTTTAACCTTTTTGATTAAGGCTCCACTATTCTATGGTTTAGTTTCCGGCACACCGAAACCTGGATCCGCTGATCCAATACGCTTATAGATAATTGTCCTCTACCTTTTCTGGTTCAGACCTGAATAGGCAAGACAGCTCGTTGTTCGCTTAGCGTGGCCTACGGCCAAGTAAGAATCCCCTTTGTTATAGCAGGGCTGTAACATTGCTCGATGCTAAAATTCCTGGGTGAGGGGCTCAAAGCCCGTTAATGTCAAGCAAATCGCCGTTTTTTTATACTATTTTTAATAATATAAAAACAGGGGCGAAACCGCTGCCACTCGGGAGCTTTAGCGAACCGAAAAATTGACAATGAAACAGCCCTGCGTTGTTATAGGAGGGGGAGTGTCAAGAAATTCACCAGATGATCTAGTACAGGCAATCGCCAACACCCAGAAAAACATTGAGCTACAACCAGATAATCCTCAACTTTATTTAGAATTGGGAGAACTCTACTGCCAACAAGGTGAGTGGGTCGAATCAATTGCCTGTTACCTGAAAGCGATTAAGATTAAACCGGACTGCGAGGAATTTCACGAGCAGCTGTGGTACCTATTGTTGTCTGCTCAGATATCATCCCAGGGATTAGAAGAAATTGATCGCTGTGCCCGTCAAGTGATACAAGCAGCCACCATGTATCAGCAAGCCCTTGCGCTAGAGTCAGATGTGTTATCAGCGCAACCCCACGAGGCGCTGACAAAACAAGAAGGACTTGCTGAAGCGATCGCGGATTACAACTATGCCATCGAGAAGGGCATTGAGTCAAAAATGACAGGGACAATCGCAGACATGGTGGTTGCTTTGGCTGAGAAATTAAAACCAATACATTGGCAATTGCGCCAAGATTTCCAGTTCCTTGATTCCCTCCTTAGACAGCATCATATCCCTTACTGGGCTATTTCAGGAACTTTAATCGGTGCTCTGCGACACGAAGGAGTCATTCCCTGGGATGATGACATTGATATTGAGATGACAGAGGCAGATTTCCAGAAATTATTTACTTTAGAAACTCTCCTCAATGATCATGGTTTCTACTTTAGAAAGATCGAAAAAAATCTTTACAAAATAACTGACGGGATTGAAATTTATATCTATGACCAAAGGAGATTGCCCTCTGAAGGGGGACATCCTCAGTATCCAGATCTCGATGAGATCTTTCCTTTGCGAGAGTTTCAATTCTACAATTTTAAGATTTATGGACCCAACCAGGCCGAGAGGTATCTCAAAAGAGGATACGGGCAAGACGTTTTAAAGGTTTGCAGGATTTGGAATCATCGTTTGAATGTCGCACTAGGACCTGATCACGATCCGAAGCGATATTCATTGAGCACAAAAAAGGTTAAAATTATTTTAAATTTAGTTTAAAGGTTCGTTAAACGTCGTTAGATAAGGCTATTGAGCCTTTGCACTGGTTTCCCTAACTCCCCTGATTTCTTCCCCACCATGGAAGGGCTGGGAGCTAGGTAAGCTTGTCATGTCTCTAAACACTGCTAGTCAAGTAGTGCTGAAAGGCTATGAGCCGACAGCAGCATCAGGGATTAGAGAGCTAATCCTGAGTTAACTGTGTTTTGAGTGGCTCATGATCGATTGAGATCCTTAACAAAGATGAAAATCTTGCCTATCCCCTAGACCGCTTTGGTTAAACATTGTTGCAATTTTAGGATGCCACATGAAAACAACAGCACAATTTAGAAAAACGACAGAACCTAGAAAAGCAACGCAAGCTAGAAAAACAACACAACCTAGAAAAACAACACAACTTAGAACACTGCTGAACTCTAATCAGTTAGAGTTTCTGATAGAGGCCCATGATGGAATCAGCGCTAAGATTGCTGAAGAGGCAGGCTTTCAGGGCATTTGGGGCAGTGGCCTCAGCATTTCTGCCCAGTTGGGTGTGCGTGATAACAACGAAGCAAGTTGGACTCAAGTCTTGGAAGTAGTTGAGTTCATGTCCGATGCCACTTCTATCCCAATTCTGCTGGATGGGGATACGGGCTACGGAAATTTTAACAATGTGCAACGCTTGGTCAAAAAATTAGAGCAGCGTGGTGTCGCTGGTGTCTGTATTGAGGACAAACTCTTCCCCAAAACCAATAGCTTTATTAAGGGCACAGCTCAGCCCCTGGCTGACATGGACGAGTTCTGCGGCAAAATCAAGGCCGCTAAAGATGCCCAAAGTGATGATGACTTTGTCCTGATTGCCCGGGTAGAAGCGTTTATTGCCGGTTGGGGGCTCTCAGAAGCATTAAGGCGAGCCCAAGCCTATTACGATGCCGGAGCGGATGGCATTTTGATCCACAGCTCCTTGCATGTGCCTGATGAAGTGTTGGCCTTCAAACGGGAGTGGGGCGATCGCTCGCCAGTGGTGATTGTACCGACCAAGTACTACGCAACACCGACTGAAGTCTTTAGGGATGCTGGCTTCTCTATCGCCATTTGGGCGAATCACCTGCTCCGAGCTTCCGTTACCATGACCCAAAAGGTGGCTCAGAGGTTAATGCTAGAGCAGAACCTGCTGAATGTTGAAGACGAGATCGTCCCTGTGTCTGAGATCTTCCGGCTTCAAGGGGTTGCCGAACACCTGGAAGCGGAGCAGCGCTATTTACCCCAGAACGCTGCTGCTGGGATCCGCACGATTCTGCTAGCCGCCTCGCGCGGGATTGAATTGGGTGAGTTCACTAAAGATAAACCCAAGTGCATGGTAGATCTGCACGGTCAACCCCTGCTATCACGGATTGTGGAAGAGCACCACAATGTCGGTATTCAAGACATCACTGTGGTGCGTGGCTACAAAAAGGAAGTTGTCAACTTACCTGGCCTCGATTATGTAGATAACGACGACTATGACACCACAGGTGAACTCGTTTCCCTGAGTCGAGGCTTGCAGGAGTTGCCCCAGGATGGACAGGATTGGATCATTGGCTACGGTGATGTTCTGTTCAAGAAGTACATTCTGCAAATGCTGTCAGGGGTTGATCATGACTTTGTGGTCATTATAGATTCGAGTCAGCACCGCCAAGCCGAGCAGATCCGACCCGATTACGTTGCCTGTTCTCTACCCGACTCGACTCAGGCATTTTATCAACATGTTTATCTACAGCAAATCACCCCTGACCTGCCCGAGGGCGAAATCTGTGGCATATGGACCGGATTGCTGAAAGTGTCCCAACAGGGGCAGCAGAAATTACGGGATACCCTTAATACTCTGCTCCAGTCAGAGCAGGTGCGGCAACAGGGACGAATGCCAACTCTGATTAATGGGTTGATCAGCCATGGCCATCGGGTACATGTGCTTTATATCAAAGGGCATTGGCTCGATATCGATCAAGTCGAAGATCTGTTCAAGGCTGGAAGTTTCTAGATGATCAAATCCGAAGACTTTATCCGAGCGGCTCAGGCAAAGGGGTTTGGGTTATACACAGGGGTGCCCTGCTCCTACCTCAAATCTTTTATTAACACTGTGATTGACTCTGATCATCTCCGCTATGTGGGGGCTGCCAATGAAGGGGATGCCGTGGCGATCGCCTCCGGTGCCGAGTTGGCTGGAGTGCCCAGTGTGGTCATGTTTCAGAATTCGGGGTTTGGTAACGCTGTCAATCCCCTCACTTCTCTGAATCAAACCTTTAAAATTCCCATCTTGGTGATTGTGACCTGGCGAGGACAACCCGGTGGGGCACCGGACGAACCCCAGCACCAGCTGATGGGAGCCATTACTCCCCAATTGCTAGATCTAATCCAGGTGCCATGGGAACCTTTTCCCACGGAAATAGACCAGGTTGAGCCGACTCTAGACCGGGCAGTTGCCCATATGCAGGAGCATCAGACGCCCTATGCCCTGGTGATGCAAAAGGGTTCGGTAGAATCTTGCCAGTTAAGCTCTCAATTAACCGTCAAGCCCCTCTCGATCACCCCTGCTGAGGCTCTCCCCCTTCCACAGAACCCCTCCTTCACCCGTCGTGACATGCTGCAAGCCATCCAAGCTGCAACTGGGCCTGAAGACATTCTGTTGGCCACTACGGGCTACACCGGTCGGGAATTGTATGCCATTCAGGACCAAGCTAATCAACTTTACATGGTTGGTTCCATGGGATGTATCTCCAGTCTCGGCCTGGGCATGGCCCTGGCTCAGCCCCACCGTCGGGTGATTGTGGTCGATGGCGATGGTGCCGCTTTGATGCGCCTAGGAGCGTTAGCCACCGTTGGCTATGAACGTCCGCCCAACTTGCGGCATATTCTCCTAGACAATCAGCGCCATGAATCCACAGGGGGACAGTCCACGGTGTCGGCCTCCATTGATTTTGGTGCGATCGCAAAAGCCTGTGGTTACAAACAAGTTGCTGTAGCCACAACCCCTGAAGAGGTGAAAGCTTTGACCCAAGACCCATCCGAGGAATTAATGTTCATTCACGCCAAGATTAAGCCTGGTATTCCTGAAAAATTACCTCGGCCCCACATTACCCCCCTAGAAGTTGCTCAACGTTTACGGCAGTTTATCAAATCGCCGTAATCACACCTTGATTCGATCTCAATCCAGCCAAACTCTAAGCTTTACATCAACATGAACCGGACCATCTTACTCAACCCTGGCCCTGTTACCCTAAGCGAGCGGGTGCGCCGTGCCTTACTCCAGCCAGACCTGTGCCATCGTGAACCTGAGTTTGCTGAGCTGACCCTAGATATCAAAGCCCGCCTAGCCAAGGTGTATCCCGCAGCCGCTGAGGACTATGAAGCGATTTTACTTACCGGTTCCGGCACTTGTGCCGTAGAGGCAATGCTATCAACCCTTGTGCCACACCATCGCTTTGCCTCTGACGGGGTAACCCGCGACCTTTTCGTTTCTTGCTAGATTTG
>NZ_JAAHGN010000920.1:0-3098 GCF_010672485.1 Moorena sp. SIO2C4
CGTTGAAATTGATGACCCTGGATTGTTAATCCCCCGCAAAGTCCAGGTTGAAGCTAATCAATCGGGTTTAATTGGTGCTACCAATGTGGATATCATGCCCCTAGGACAATTACCTGCAACTGCTCAAAGTCTTACACCCTTCGGAGCACAATGTAATTCTGCCCTAGTTATTTGTGAAGAAGATCAGATTAATGGTGATGTGGGTTCCACCTTTGCTGACCTTCTACGGAACGGAAATCGCATTGCTGAACTCTTCGGTGATCCAGCCTTTTTTGACAAAATCAATAGCCTTGCGGAAAATGCCTCCAATGCAGCTAGAGACGTTTCAGAACTTAGCAAAGAGATGACCCAGTTGTCCCGCATCGTGCGGCAAGAGGTAGCAGGCTTGTCCAACGCAACGAATGCTGTGACCAGTGCGGCCAATCAAACATCTAGTCTAATCGGGTTGGCAACCAGTAGCATTTCTAGTACCTCCGAGCAATACAGCCAAACGGCAAGGGAACTCAATCAGTTGATCACCTCTGCCAATCAACTATTGGTCAGCAATCGGGGAAATTTGGTCACCACCTTGGATAGCATCTCTCAGGCCAGTGAAGATCTGCGTATACTGACCAGCAACTTAACCGTTACCGCGAATCGGGTTAACTCAGCGGTTTATCAAACGGATGTATCACAAATGCTGCGGAACTTAGAAAACCTATCAGCTAATGCTGCCCAAGCATCTGCTAACTTACGTAATGTTTCCAATACTCTCAACAGTCCCACTAATTTACTGGTATTGCAACAAACCCTCGACTCAGCACGAGTTACCTTTGAAAATGCCCAAAAGATTACCGCTGACCTAGATGATCTGACTGGGGATCCAGCGTTTCGCCGCAATGTCAAGGATTTAGTTAATGGACTCAGCGGCTTAGTGTCTTCTACCGAGCAGCTGCAACAGCAGGCTCTGATATCTCAACAACTGGAAGCTCTCAATACTGCTATAGATACAGCTTCGTCTAATGAGCTGGCTAAAACTCCTCCCATCCCTAAGTCCCCCCCTAAGATCGATCTACCTAAGATAGATCCAATAGCTCCCGCTGATCAGAACCTTAAACCGAATCAAGAAAAACAGATCTTTAAGCTTTTACCCCCAGCCCCTAGGAAATCGGTTAAATGAAATTAATCTAGTAAAGGGAGCAGGGAGCAGGGAGCAGGGAACAGTGGTAAGAGGCCGTATTCAGTAAATTTTGTTAGTTGAAGAGCCTAATTTTGTTTTTACAGTAAGCTTTCTGAGTTTTTTAACTGGAAATTTATCATAAAAGGTACTGAAAAACCAACATGATTTTTTCCCACTCCCTACTCCCTACTCCCTACTCCCTACTCCCTATTCCCGACTTCAGCAAAGAAGTCTTAAGTCCAGTCATCCTGGCTCCCACAACTGTTGTCTCGTCTATACGCGAGACCGGCTTGATGAATCTGAAGGGTTTTCTCAAAAAGCTGTTGTTCTGTCAGTTGCCATCGCTGAAGCAATAAATCCAAGTCTCTTTGAATGGCCCTAGCACCGGGAAAGCTGTCATAGCGAATCCGCAGTCGGGCTAATTCCGCCAAGTTGTATTCATTGGGTTGTTGTTGTAAAAGACGGTTAACTATTTCGCGATCGCGTTTTTCCTGAGGATGTTGCTGGTCTTGATTTCCTACCATCTCAGTCAAGGCTTCCATGCTTGCTTGAACATCAATCACTACTTATACCAAAGGGAACAGGTAACAGGTAACAGGGAATCGGGAATCGGGAATCGGGAATCGGGAATCGGGGTAAGAGTGTGGGGAGATAGGGGACAGGTAATACTGATATTTTGCACTATTTACAATTACTTAAAAATAGTATATCTAATGCTTAAAGATAATAAGTTATAGTTTTTTTAAACATTAGATATACTTGGTTGTTTTTTGAAAAAATAGCACTACGCATTAAGGTGTTTGACATTCCTAAACTCCGAAACTTAGTCATACCTGACTTGTGACTTGTGACTTCTGACTTGCGCGTAGCACTATAAACAGATGTTACTCTGACCAACAGTGCCGGGAAATCTAAGACTGAGACTAATCGGCCAGGCCTATCCATGGAACGCGATCGCATCCCCTTTGCCCACAAAGCTAATCCCTTATCTAGCTCCGACGACAGCACCAATCCCCTCATACCAAGCCGACCCAGAGAAACCATTTCACTAATGCAATTGGGCTTACTGGGATTGCTCGAAGTTAGTAGTCTATGTTTATTACTCGCCTCACCCACCCTCGCTCAAATTACCCCAGATAGTACCTTGGGGGATGAAAATTCTCAAGTTACTCCCAATCAGACTATCCGTGGTGCCGCAGCGGATTTAATCGAAGGGGGAGCAATACGAGATAGTAACTTATTCCACAGTTTGATCGAATTTAATGTTGGTAATGGTCAACGAGTGTATTTTGCTAATCCCGATGGCATTACTAATATTTTGACTCGTGTCACCGGTAGCACCCTCTCTCAAATTCTGGGCACCTTGGGAGTAAACGGTAGCGCTAATTTATTTTTGCTTAATCCCAATGGTATTGCATTTGGACCAAATTCTCGGTTAGATGTAGCAGGCTCCTTTGTTGCTAGCACTGCTGATAGTGCGGTATTTGACAATGGTTTCAATTTTAGCGCTAGTAATCCACAGGCCCCACCATTGTTAACCATCAATATTCCCATCGGTTTGCAATATGGTAGCAATCCTGGTTCAGTAAACGTGACAGGAGCTACCTTAACGATCGAGACTGGGCAAACCATGGCCTTACTTGGGGGTGAAGTTAACCTCAATGGTGCCACCCTTCAAGTGCCAGGGGGACGGGTAGAATTAGGAGGATTATCCAGTCGAGGAACCGTTACGCTCAATGGCGCAACATCCGTAAGTTTTCCCGATGGAGTCCAACCAGCTGATATTTCCTTGACTAACAGTAGCTTAGTAGATTTGACACTCCCCGCCCTGGAAGGACGGGGATTCTTGTTTCAACGAGGTGACTTGTTATCCCTTGCCGGAGCCAGGAAAAATAGAGGTCTCCTCTCCCCAAGCGTAGTTGGTCTTTGACCTAGGTTT
>NZ_JAAHGN010000921.1:0-3090 GCF_010672485.1 Moorena sp. SIO2C4
TGATTTTTTCCCTATTCCCTATTTCCTATTCCAAATTCCCTACAGGACTTACGCAATAACTATACTTGTAGGGTATAGCTTCTGACTCTACACCATAAGCGGGTTTGGAGTCCAGTCTTGGGTAAGCGCTGATTTATATGCTTATCAACTGTTACTCAAAGGAACAGTTGGAATCCATCGGTGGAGTTCCAAAGCAACCGAAATAAGTCTAAACTTCAAGAATACTCCTCCTGCCTCATTGTCCGTAACAACTGATCTACCACCGATGGAACCACCGATTGCCTCTGGAACTATTCTGCAAAATCGCTACCATCTGCTCCGTGTCCTTGACCAAGGAGAATTCAATCGGACTTACCTGGTAGAGGATCAAGGGCGTTTCAATGAACCTTGTGCCCTCAAAGAATTTATTCCCCCTCAGACAGAAACTAATAATTTAGATAAGTCAAGGCAACTGTTTCAACAAGAAGCAGGTATCCTGTATAAAATTGAACACCCCCAAATTCCTCAGTTCCGAGCTACCTTTGAAGAGCAAGGACGGCTGTTTCTGGTGCGAGACTACGTAGAGGGAAAAACCTATGGTGAACTACTAGAACAACGGAAAGCCCTTCAGAATCAAAGTGAACCTCTATCTTCTAATCCCGATGGGGAAGTCCAATCACCCCCAATGGCTAGCCCGACCAAGTTGGGAGTCGTATCAGAAACGGAAGTGCGTCAGCTATTGCAGCAATCTTTGCCAGTTTTGGACTACATCCACAGCCAAGGGATTATTCACCGAGATATCATACCGGATAACATTATCATGCGGGAGACGGACAGTATACCGGTGTTGATTAATTTGGGTGTGGTACAGGAACTGGCAACTCGTCTTCAATTGCCCGATACTCCCACACCAACAACTAGTATTGGCAAAAGCGGTTACGCTCCCAGGGAGCAAATTCAGACCGGTCAGGTGTATCCAAGTAGTGACCTATATTCCCTAGCAGTGACTGCGATAGTGCTACTGACTGGGAAAGAACCAGAAGAACTGGTGGATAATACTAATCTGACTTGGAACTGGCGTCCCTGGGCTAGGGTTAGCGATGAGTTAGCTGAGATATTAAATCGGATGCTTAGTTATCAAGCAAGCGATCGCTACCAATCCGCTAGAGAAGTCTTGTATGCCTTTCAAGCTTCTGGGTTAACTCCCCAACTTCCAAAACCCAAGCCAATACCCGGCACGACAGTGGCATCAGCTCAAGGTGGAACACCCAGGGAGGCTAGAGGTGGAGAACCGAGTGAACCGGTGATGTCTCAAGCCACGGGTCGCTCTATCTGGAATAGTCCTTGGCCGCTGCTTGGGATAGCTACAGGACTAGCAGTGCTGGCAGGAATAGGCTCTTGGGTGTGGGTGAGCAATTTTAATCAGCAGGACACTGGCAAATCTCCAAGTCCTAAGGTGTCAGTGAGTCCTAGTCCTAGTCCTAGTCCGACTCCCACTCCGAGCCCTAGCGCTAGTCCAACCCCTAGCGCTAGTCCAACCCCGAGTAAACCTCAAATCTACAGTCAGCGTCTAGAGCTTTCTGCTGGTAAAACCCTTTCAAAATCCAGGAATTTAAAGGCTAATCACACTATTAACTACATTATCCAGGGTAAACAATACCAAACCCTGAAGACATATCTCAGTGACGAAGGGGTCTTGATGACAGTGCTTGGCCCGGACGGAAAACCAGTGGACAATCGAGCTAAACGGGTACGGCAATGGGAAGGGAAATTTCCTTTCACTGGCAACTACACGATTCAACTAAGTCCAGTTAAGGGTCTACCGAATAGCGATTATCAGCTAGGATTAAGGTTAACAGAAGCACCGAAGCCGAAACCTAAACCTAAACCAACTGCTGATTATAACATAGAAAGGGTCAATTTATTGCAGGGAAGCAAGGGTTTGCAGCTACTGGGTCGCACTAGCCCCCAGAAGATTCAGCGCTACTTGGTGAAGGCTAAACAGGGTAAGCAATTGAAGCTAGAGGTGATTGAAAGTGATGTGGCTTTAACTATCCGCTATCCCAATGGGAAGTTAGTGGAACAGGCTTCAGGGGTGCAAAGGTGGCAAGGTCAGCTGCCTAGTTCTGGTGAGTATATAGTAGATGTAATTGCTAAACAGGAAAGAAAGTTTGCTTTAGATATTAGCCTTTCAGACTTAAAGTGAGTCAATCTTGAACGTATTACTAATTACTGGCACCAATACAGGCATCGGCAAAACGGTTTTGACTTCTGTGATCGCTGCTTATTGGCAGACTTACCGTCCTCAAGAGAGTCTGGGGATATTCAAGCCGATTCAAACCGGAATTGGCGATCGCGAAATTTACCAGCAACTATTTGACTTGGCTCAAACCCTGGAGGAGATCACACCCGTGGAGTTTAAAACCCCTGCAGCACCACCAGTTGCTGCAGATCTAGAAGGAAGACAGGTTGACCTCGAAAAGGTCTGGCAAGGCTTCAATACTCTGCGCAGTCAGCGGGATGTGGTCTTGGTGGAAGCTTTGGGAGGACTAGGTTCACCGGTGACTCATGAACTGATTGTGGCAGATTTGGCAAGGGATTGGCGATTGCCAACGGTATTGGTTGCGCCGGTAGAATTAGGAGCGATCGCACAAGTGGTTGCTAATGTTGCCCTGGCACGCTCATCACGAGTTGACCTCACAGGGATTGTCCTCAATTGCGTCCAACCTCGTACCTCCGAAGAAATAACTCAGTTGGCTCCGATTAGCTTAATCGAGACTCTAACCAATGTTAAGGTTTTGGGGATTTTACCTCATCTATCTGACCCAATGGACTACTCGAAACTTGCTCAAGTCGGTTCAAATTTGGATGTCAGTGGTTGGTGAGGCATGATGGTAAATGTGAGGGGAAAGGGTAACAAAGGTTAAACTATGCGATCGCGGACGATTCGAGAAGGCTCCGTTGGCTTATTAATAGTAGCAGGACTTGCTGTTTTCGGTGGACTTGTTGTATGGATTAGTGGCATTAGCTTAGGTCGAAAGAGCTATAAATTCATTGTCAATTTTGGGAACGCTGCTGGGATGCAAGTGGGGGCATCGGTCAGCTATCGCG
>NZ_JAAHGN010000922.1:0-3089 GCF_010672485.1 Moorena sp. SIO2C4
TACAAAGGCCAAGTCGATAGACCAAAACTGCTTAGGTACCGCAAGAAAGGCGGGCTAGCTGCCGTCACTTTTCCCAGACAAGCGCTCAACTATAAGAACGGTTTGTTTTACCCGTCGATCAGCAAGGAAAGTAGACCTGAACTGCTTACTGAGATCGCCTTAGAACCTCCAGGGTTCATAGATCCAGATTGGGTCAAACAGGTTACTATTCGCCCGTATCTAGGCCAATTATGGATCGATTGGGTAATTGATGATGGAAAACAACCGGTGGAAAATAATCCCAATCTAGACTATTTCCAAGCATGGAGTTTTGATCACGGCGGGGACAACTGGTTAACCGGAGTTTCAACCCATGGGAGAAGCCTGATTATTGATGGCAGAAAGCTCAAGTCTCTGAATCAGGCTTATGCCAGGTTGGTTGCCAAATATAAAGCTGGAAAGCCTGAATTATACTGGGATTCAAACTTAGATCGTGTCCAACGCAGAAGAAACAATCAAATCAGGGATGCGATCAACAAAGCCGCCCGTTTTATTATTAATCGGTGCCTGAGCGATTGCGTTGGAAACCTCGTCATTGGTTGGAACGAAGGACAGAAAGATTCCTCAAGCATGGGGAAACGGGGTAATCAGAATTTTGTGGTCATTCCAACAAAAAGACTGATTGAACGACTGAAACAGCTTTGTCCTGAGTATGGAATTAAGCTAACAATTACCGAGGAAGCGTACACCAGCAAAGCGTCTTATCTTGACTCCGACAGCCTCCCAAGACACGGCGAAAAACCCAAAGGATGGAAACCGTCGGGCAAACGAGTTAGGCGTGGTCTGTACAAAACTTCTAATGGTTGGCTAATTAATGCCGATTGTAACGGTGCTGCAAATATAGCTAGAAAAGTAGCCACACAGTTAGGTCTTGACCTGACCAAGGTGGGTAGGGGAGCATTGACACTACCGCACCGGTATGATCTTTTCAACTCTATGAAAAGATCATATAGGACGAGAAGCTACAAGGCACGGTTTCAACCTGCCTTGTAGGAACCTTGTAGAATCCCCTGTGCTTCAGCCGGGGGAGATGTCAAAATCACAAAATATTCATAATTTAGTCTGAATGTAAATTTGTGGACTGCATCTATTTTGATGACAGACAGATGACAGAATCTTCAATTCCGATTCGAGCCCTACCAGAAGCACGCCAACGTTCTCGACCCAATGGGTTGAAATGGTTTTCCTACATAAGTTTGGGGATTTTGAGCAATGCTGCTATTTTGGGTTTAGCTTTTTTTGTGCTCGAGCAAATCCCTCCAACTTACACCAGTAAGGCAGCAGCAATTATACCTGGTGTGGGTTCTCAAGGATCTGTTCAACTCCCTGGAGTCGGTCAAGCTTCCTCCAATCCAGGTGAGAAATCTCCTTACGGATATCTTTTAAAGGTAGATCCACGACAAAACTACCAGTATATCGCCATGAGTGACGTCGTATTAACTGAAGCTGCTGCTGCTGTTAATACCTCAGTCAAAGATTTTGAAGAGTTTGCCAAGCCAAGGGTTTATTTGGATAGAGGTACCACTATCATAGAGTTTGAAGCGGATGGCAAAAGCCCATCGGACGCTCAGCGAAATACTCAGGCTTTTTATCAAGCTTTAGTCAAGCGGATTGATTACTTAAGAGCAGAAGAATCAGCTCGTCAGGATAACAAGACGTTGCTAGCTTTAGACTCTGCTAATAGTAACTTAAAAAACGCCCAAACAAAGCTGTCTCAATTCAAAAAGAAGTCACTGCTCAAAATTTCTGAACAAATCAATAACCTTTCAGAAGAAGTAGAAAGGTTGCGAGTGCAGCGTGCTAATTTATTGGCTCAGCAGCAAGCGGCTACCTCTGGATTAAGGCAGCTAGAAGCTAACCTAAGGTTGTCAACTGACCAAGCAGCCGATGCTCTGATGCTTCAGGATGATGAAGTGTTTAAAAAACTTTGGCAAAACTATAGCGATATTAGTGCTAAGCTAACGATACTAAATTCTCAATGGACACCAAACAGCCCTCAGGTGATTAATCTCAAAGCTAAGAAGCAAGCGGCGCTTGAGGCATTACTTGCTCGTAGCCAACAGCTATTGGGCAAGGGGATGGATGTTCAACGTTTGGATAATCTCAATTTAGGCTTAGATGCCCAGACAGGTCGAGCAAATCTGGCACAAGTGTTAATCAACCAGAGAGCTCAACAGCAGGGACTAACTGGTCAAGTGAACACCTTGGCAGAACAAATTGCTCAGCTAGAGTCCAGACTTCAGACATTGATTCAGGAGCAGTTAACCCTGACTGAGCTTGAGCGAGAGGTGCAAATCTCTGAAGCTATATTTACGGCGAAGTCGGCTCAATTAAACCTGAATAAATCGGATCATGCTACTGCTTATCCAACCCTGCAATTGTTAGTAGAGCCGAACTTACCGAAAGAACCTGTTGGTAATACCAAAAAAACGGTAATGTTGGGAGCTGTGGCGCTTTCCCTGTTAATGACAACTGGCCTGGTTATCCTGGCCTGGGAAAAACCAAGTTCTAAGACAGACGCTCCTAAAGATTCCCCTCCGGTACTTCAACCTGAGTCTTAAACCAGTGAATTTAAACGTAGCAACAATTTGGATCTAATTGTTGGAAACTACTAGCACGGAAAACTAACAGAGAAAGACCCCAAGTCTGCTACCTTAATCAGGTGTTGGCAGTAAGTAATCTGATGAACCTATCCAACCGTATAATCAAAGGGTGGAAATCTCCCACGCTGCGAGTGATGTCTCTGACCTTCTTCGGTATGCTACTGGCGTGGGTTGCGGACATTTTGATGGCGGCGAAACTGGGGACTAGTCAAACCACAGATGCCTTGATTGTTGCCCTCAGCTTACCGCGACTAATTGATACCGTGAGCCGGGAGGGAACCAGACAAAGCTTGGTTCCAATGTTCATGGAGCGTCGAGATGCTCTGAATCACAGGGAATATCATCGCTTGGTCAGTGGCATTGTCAACTTAGCTTTAGTACTCGGTGTTAGTCTAACTGTTCTGTTGGAAATTATAGCGCCATTGATTATAACTGGGTTAGCCCCAG
>NZ_JAAHGN010000923.1:0-3081 GCF_010672485.1 Moorena sp. SIO2C4
TATCAGCTATCAGCTATCAGCTATCAGCTATCAGCTATCAGCTATCAGCTATCAGCTATCAGCTATCAGCTATCAGCTATCAGCTATCAGCTATCAGCTATCAGCTATCAGCTATCAGCTATCAGCTTATGGGCTACAGATGGTGCTACAGATGGTGCTATCAGCTATAGCGCTTTTTATCCTCATGAGGTACACATATTTTATTTTTTTACCTCTTCCCTCTTCCCCTCCTGGGAGGGGTTAGGGGTGGGTTCCTCTTCCCTCTTCCCTCTTCCCTGCTCCGAACGCGCCCCGCGTGGCCTACGGCCTCAGTCCCTGCTCCGAACGCGCCCCGCGTGGCCTACGGCCTCAGTCCCTGCTCCCTAAAACCCAAAAACTTGTACCTGACTAGATTAAAAACAGCTATATCAGCTATCAGCTAATGCTCTAATTGAGTTGCTACAGATGGTGCTATCAGCTATCAGCTGACGGCTGAATGCTTACTACCGAGACTTTGAATTGCTTCAAATCTCGAACTATTAAATTATTCCAAATGAAGTTTATTTTAAGCTGACGGCTGACCGCTGACCGCTGACCTTTGGCTGATAGCTGAATGCTTACATTATAGCTGAAGTGGATAGCAAAATTTGACCGAAAAGTTTAAAATCTAAAATTTACCATATAATAGTGATAAACAGGGGATTTTGGAGACTCTGTAATGGTTCAGTATCATATTCAACAAGATAGTGAAATACCTGCCTCGAAGCAGCTATTTGACCAAATTCAGTTTGCGATCGCATCCCGACAATATTCCCCAGGTCATAAACTGCCCAGTACTCGTCAGCTAGCCATGGAGACGGGTTTGCACCGCAATACCATCAGCAAGGTATATCGGCAGTTAGAAGAAACAGGACTAGTAGAGTCCCATGCTGGGTCAGGCATTTATGTTAAGGCACAGGGTCATGAAGGGGGTAATCGACGTCAGGTTGGCATTCTTAACCAGTTTTCCCCCGAAGCTTACAAGGTTGTTCAAGATAGCCTCAATCAACTTCTCGGACAAGGTTGCTCCCTTAACCAAGCTAGGGAACTATTTTTGTCGGAGATTGACTGGCGGTTACGGTGTAGCGCTAGGGTACTGGTGACAGTAGAGTCACGAGATCTTGGTGCTGGAGAATTGATGGTGCAGGAGTTAGAACAATCCTTGGGAATCCCGGTGCAGTTGGTGCCAATGGAAGAACTCTCAGAAGCTTTGGATCAAACTCACTCGGCTACAGTAGTTACTAGTCGCTATTTTATCGGTAAAGCAGAAGCGATTGTTGCCCCTAAATCTGTCCGTGTCATCCCTGTTGATATTTATGACTATGAGCCAGAACTTAAGCTAATTAAGAATCTCTCCAAAGGTAGCCGTTTAGGAGTGGTTAGCATCAGTTCTGGGATTTTAAAAATAGTAGAAATTATTATCCATAGTCTACGGGGAGATGAGTTGTTAGTGATGACGGCTCAGATCAAGGACAACTACAAACTAAAAGCTCTGGTTCGCAGTTCCCAGATAATTATTAGCGATCAGGCAAGTTATCAAAGTGTTAAAGATGCCATATTAGCCGCTCGTGAAGATATTATTCGACCACCCAAGGTGATCCGTTGTGAAAACTATATTGGTAGCAAATCGATTAATCTGCTCAAACGGGAACTGGGTTTGGGTTAACTTAAAGGTTTGATGGGATTAAAGCTATGGGATATTATGGATTATACCGCTAAAAATATCAAAATCAAAATATATTGTCCAGTAAACCGTTTTATAACATTAACTCCATCAGCTCAATTAGCTAGTTTAAATTAACTCCTTTAACTTAACTAAAGCAATTAATTATTCGTAAAATCACTGGACTTTTTAAAAACTAGCTCCAACTCTCGTCCCTTCTGCCTTCTACCTTCTGCCGTAAGCATTTAGCCGTCAGCTATCAGCTAGCTATCAGCTAATGCGCTACAGATGGTGCTACAGATGGTGCTATTGAATCAGCTATGCAGAGGTGCGACCCGTGGCGAATTTAATTCGACGACTGTAAACGCACCATTACCGACCTGCGGGGGTTTACCCCACTCACGCTTGGCATCAAGACAACAGGTAAGCATTGCTTTAATCTGAGTTACGTCAGCTGACCGCTGTTCGCTTAGCGTGAGCTAAAAGCTCACGGCTGACCGCTGATAGCTGAATACTTACGCTTAAGTTCTGCTACCTAAGGCTATATATTATAAAATTTAATTAGATCAGATCTAGGTGATGTCTGACAGCAATATCAAAAACCTAGCTGGATTAGTGTGAAAACTTTTTATATAAAGTAAAATTTCTCTAGGGTTGTTCTTTGGTTGGATCACAAGCAACCGAAATTAACTGCCAACAAGAAGATCAGCAAACATCAACGCCCCGACCCGATCAGTCCAGCAAGGGTATCCCTAGGTACATCATATTATGAAGAACACGAATTCTGGTGTAGGAGTGCAAATTGATCAAGAGCCTCAAACTTTCCCATCACCACTTAAACCAGTAGTAGAACTTAACCAGAACCTTAGTCATTCCCCTTCTATCGAGCAAATCGTCGCAGAGGCTCATGGTCACAAAGCTTCTGACATTCATATTCGAGTGGGACAGGTCCCCAGATTTAGGATTCGGGGCAAGATGTATGTGGCTAAACGTCATACCAAGGTCACAGTGGAAGTCTTTGAGGCATACCTCAATGAGATTCTCACTCCGGCTCAGAGGAAGCAGTTTGCTGAAGCCAAAGAACTGGATACTGCTATTTTTTACCCTGGCTTAGTGCGCTGTCGGGTGAATTGTTTTGACTCCCTAAACGGCGGAGCCATTGTGCTGCGATTAATCAGCCTTGATGTTCCTTCAATCGATGATTTAACTCTACCGCAAGTTTTCAAAAAAATAGTTAGCAGGGGTCAGGGAATTATTTTAATTACCGGTCCGACAGGATCAGGTAAATCAACCACTCTTGCGGCTATGATTCGCCATCTCAATGAAACAGAGTACAAACATATTGTTACGATTGAAGACCCGGTTGAATATGTACACCGCTCCCGAAAGTGCCTGATTAA
>NZ_JAAHGN010000924.1:0-3074 GCF_010672485.1 Moorena sp. SIO2C4
TCCGATTAAGGAAGTGATCAAAATTATTGCTGAACAAAGCATCAGTGGCTTGCCAGTGGTTAACGAAGCAGGCAAATTGGTGGGAGTGATTTCAGAAACTGACTTGCTGTGGCAGGAGACAGGAGTAGAACCGCCAGTCTATATCATGTTTCTCGACAGCGTGATTTACTTAGAAAATCCTGCCCGTTATGACCAAGAACTCCATAAAGCACTTGGACAAACCGCTGGGGAAGTAATGACTGGTCATCCCATGAGCATCAAACCGGATCAACCCTTACGGAAAGCGGCTAAGTTGATGCAGGAAAAATCAATCCACCATTTACCAGTAACAGATGAAGCGGAGCAAGTGATTGGAATTCTGACCTCTGGGGATATTGTCCGGGCTATGGCAGCTGAGTTACAGAATTAAGGGAACTGTTCTATCTCAAATAGTGTTCACGGTGAACAACCAACATGGTAAGTTTAGTTTTGGCTAGATATTGAGCAATTTACCCATGAGCGTTACTCGTGAATCTGTCGAACAGCTGCTGAATTCACCGGATTTTGGCCAGCGCATTAGTGGATTAAACCAACTACGCCAGCTGGAACCATCGGTGGCGTTTGAGCTAATTCAACCCTTGGTTAACGATAACAATGTTCGGATTCGATATGGGGCAGTCAGCCAGCTCCATACCTTGGGTAATCAGGATTTAACCTTAGCTTTGACCCTATTACGCGATCGCCTTTTGAATGATCCAGAACCAGATGTTCAGGCAGCAGCAGCGGATTCCTTGAGTGCCTTGAAGCTCACCGAAGCCTATGATGATTTAGAGCAAACCTATCACCAAACCACTGAGTGGATCATTAAATTTAGTATTATAGCTGCCTTAGGGGAACTAGGTGAACCCCGTTCATTTCAACTTTTAGAAGACGCTCTCAAATCCGATATCAGTTTAATCCAAACCGCCGCCATTAGTTCCTTAGGAGAATTGGGAGATCCCCGGGCTGTGCCTCTGTTGATTCCCTTTGCCACTAATTCCGACTGGCAAATTCGTTACCGGTTAGTACAAGCACTGGTTAATCTGGGAGGAGAAGAAGCTAGGGCAGTCCTAGAAACATTAGCGAATGACAGTGTTGAGCAGGTGGCTAGTGTAGCGCAAGAGGGCTTAAAAGCATAAGGCTTGAACAGGGAATAGGGAGAAGAGTGTGGGGAGAGGCGGGAGTGTGGGAAGTGTGGGAAGTGTGGGAAGTGTGGGAAGTGTAGGAAGTGTGGGAAGTGCCCAACGCAATAACAAACCCAATTACAAAAACCCTTCCATCTCGATCATTTCAATCATCTGAAGTCCACGGGGGTCTCCCACTTTCAAGAGGGCAGCTTTGGCGTCTTCTTTTACCCCTAGGTCTTCATCATCAGCAAATGCTTCAATTAAGGCATCAATAGCACCAGCGTAAACCGCATTGGAGGGCAATTCCCGACACAGTTGCCCGATAGACCAAGCACAATTACTGCGCACTGCTGCTACTGGGTCTTTCCTTAAACCAGTAATCAAGGGCGGAATCGATGCGATTACTTCTTCATAATCTAACTCTGCCATTTGCGCCAGAGCACTAGCTGCCCACAAACGCACTGCAGGAATATCCGTTTTTAGGGAATCAATTAGAGACGCTAAAGCACGGCGATCGCGACAGTTTCCCAATGCCCAGACAACCCCTTTACGGACATAACCGTTCCAATCTTGGTTAAGTTGGTCAATCAAGGGCTTTACTGCCGTGGGACTGGGATTGCGCCCTAGACCATAGGCAGCACTTACCCGCACTAAGGGACAAACATCATTTAACAGGTTAATCAGATGGGGAATTGCCCGCTCATCTTGCAACTCACAAAAAGCACGAGCTGCTAGCATCCGTTGCTGGCTTTCCGGTGCCGTTAACAGAGCCAGCATTTCCTCTGGATCAGGTTTGGGAGCTTCTAACTCATCTTCAATCGGCTCTATGTCATCTAAAGGGCTTTCTAGTAAAGCCGTATTATCCAGTAAACTCAGATCATCATCGTCATACATGCCTGATAACCTACCTTATCTTGCCTGATTCTACCAGGGTCTTATTTCTTATTTAGTATTGTCTGTGCAATGGTTTAACCATCCACAGAGATTGGGTTCTAAAACCCAGTCCGTGGTAAAGGTTCAAAGCGACTTGATTCGATTGAAACACCTGTAGTCCAATTTGGCGATCGCCTCTTGCCCTTGCCCTAGCTTCAGCCTGCTGCATCAGTGCTGAACCAATGCCTTGACGGCGGTGTGCTGGCATGACGTACAGTAAAAAAATATAGGTATAGCGATCGCCATTTACCTGATCAACCCCATTTCCCATCCACAGACAACCAACTGGCAAGGGATGAGTTACGATAGAGCCTTTCCTAGAAACGTTCCCATCCGCTACTGTAACCCACCACAGCGGGGTTTCTCTGGAAAAGTACTGTTTAACAGTCCTCGCCAGGTGAGAAAAATCATTTTGTTCTGGGAAAAGCTCTTGGTAAGTTAATTCCATGAACTTCACCAAAATTGCCCGTTCTCGTACCGTTCCCAGGCGTAGCTGGTACCGTGCTAACAATGGCTTACTCACCAGTGTTCCCAGAATTTTGGTTAACAACCAACTGAGCCGATACTGGTGCTTGAATGCTGGCAGCGTCAAACTCTTCAATCGGTGCAGGGGCTAGCATATCGTTCGGTAAAAAGATCCGAGAACTGACTGCCAATAGGGCAATTAAGAAGCCTAGTAATGCCAGTAGGGGAGCAATGTACTGACGAAATATAGCCATGAATTTAATGGTTCGTTGATTTTAACAATTCTTTACTTTCTCCATCTTACAACAATGGCAAAGCTTTTAGCGGTTGAACGCGATCGCGTGGCCTTTTGGCCAAGGTTATTTGGTTGAAGGTTGAAGGTTGACGGTTGGGGGTTGGAGGTTGGAGGTTGGAGGTTGGAGGTTGGAGGTTGAAGGTTGGAGGTTGCAGGTTGAAGGTTGGAGGTTGGAGGTTGGAGGTTAGAGGTTGGAGGTTGAAGGTTGGAGGTTGGAGGTTGGAGGTTTAAAGTTA
>NZ_JAAHGN010000925.1:0-3072 GCF_010672485.1 Moorena sp. SIO2C4
TGCTTGCTGCACATGGAAATTGTTCAAGAGCGCCTGGAAAGGGAATATGATTTGGAGCTAATCACCACCGCCCCTTCAGTGGTCTATCAAGTGACCACCAATCAGGGAGAAGTCCTTGAAATTGATAATCCGAGTACCCTGCCATCCCCCCAAGAACGGGAAAAAATTGCCGAACCCTATGTCCGGGTAGAAATGATTACCCCAGAAACCTATGTTGGGACTCTGATGGAACTCTGTCAAAGCCGCCGTGGGGATTTTAAGGATATGACTTATCTTGCCCAAGGACGGACTACTTTAATTTATGAATTACCCCTAGCAGAAGTGGTTACTGACTTTTTTGATCAAATGAAGTCTCGCTCTCGGGGTTATGCCAGTATGGAGTACCAGCTCATTGGTTACCGAGATAATCCCTTAGTCAAGCTGGATCTACTGATTAATGCGGAGCCTGTGGACTCCCTGGCAGTAATTGTTCACCGAGACAAAGCTTACTATGTGGGTCGTACCTTGGTGGAGAAACTCAAGGAACTCATTCCCCGACACCAATTTAAAATTCCTCTTCAAGCGGCTATTGGTAGTCGAGTCATTGCTAGTGAACATATTCCGGCTTTGAGAAAAGATGTATTGGCTAAATGCTACGGTGGTGACATTTCCCGGAAGAAAAAACTTCTCCAAAAGCAGGCAAAAGGTAAAAAGCGGATGAAAGCTGTAGGGACTGTTGATGTTCCTCAGGAAGCGTTTATGGCAGTATTGCGTCTTGACCAAGGCTAGAGGGGGGATTCAGTCATTAAAAGTCCAGACCTGAAAGCCAAGTACTAATCTCGGAATGCTTACTACCAACCTAGTAATTCTCAACCGGTTAGCCAAGAGAATTCGATGATAACCTTCGGTAATTACGGAATTGGTTTTCAAGGTAGGTGAAAAACTATATGGAGAGATATATATCCGGACTTTTTGCCATAAATTAAGTAAAAATTGTCTAACTGGACACTGTTAAATTCAGAGGTTAGTTTAGGATTGATTTCACATCACAAAAGTTCAGTGGCATGAGAATACTAGTTACTGGTGGGGCTGGTTTTATCGGCTCCCATCTAATTGATCGTTTGATGGCAGAAGGTCATGAAGTTATTTGTCTGGATAACTTCTACACTGGTCACAAACGGAATATCCTGAAATGGCTGGCACACCCCTACTTTGAGTTGGTCCGCCACGACATCACTGAACCGATTCGGTTAGAAGTTGATCAAATATACCACCTCGCTTGTCCAGCATCCCCAGTTCACTACCAATACAATCCCGTCAAGACTATCAAAACCAATGTCATGGGTACCCTATACATGTTAGGGTTAGCCAAACGGGTGAAGGCGAGATTATTATTAGCCTCCACGTCTGAGGTATATGGGGATCCGGATGTCCATCCCCAGTCAGAAGATTATCGGGGTAATGTCAATCCCATTGGGATTCGCAGTTGTTACGATGAAGGCAAGCGAGTGGCAGAAACCCTCGCATTTGACTACCATCGACAAAATGGTGTAGACATTCGTGTAGCCCGCATTTTTAACACCTACGGTCCTCGAATGCTGGAAAATGATGGGCGAGTCGTTAGCAATTTTGTGGTGCAAGCTCTGAAGGGGGAAGCCTTAACGGTTTATGGGGATGGTTCACAGACCCGAAGTTTCTGCTATGTCTCCGACTTAGTCGAAGGACTAATTCGACTTATGAATAATGACCATACCGGACCGATTAATCTCGGGAATCCTGGAGAATACACTATATTAGAACTCGCTCAGGCGATTCAGAAAATGGTGAATCCTGATACAGAAATTATCTTTAAGCCTCTACCTCAGGATGACCCCCGACGTCGGCAACCAGACATTAGTAAAGCTAAAACCTTACTAGGTTGGGAACCTACTATTACTTTGTCAGAAGGGTTAGATTTCACAGTGTCCGATTTCCGTAAGCGTTTAACTCCTCAAGAGGAAAACAATCAGATTTAATTAAATCAATCAACCTCAGGTCAGGGTGCCAATACTATCTGTGGCTCCAACCGTGAGACTTTCTTAACCTTTACTAACCATTGAAGTTTATATTAATTGAGGTATAGGTCCATGCGCGTTTGTGTGATTGGTACAGGATATGTGGGCTTAGTAACTGGCGCTTGCTTAGCCCATATCGGTCATCAAGTAATCTGTGTAGACAACAACGAAGAAAAAGTTAAGCTGATGAAATCTGGACAGTCGCCCATCTATGAACCAGGACTGTCGGAAATAATGCAGGAGTCAGCTAATGCAGGTAGACTTGAGTTTACCACAGATTTGGCGGCTGGGGTAGACCATGGGGAAATTTTATTCATTGCAGTGGGAACTCCCCCCCTACCTACCGGAGAAAGTGACACTCGTTATGTGGAAGCTGTGGCCAGAGGGATTGGATCCCATCTCAAGGATGGTTACAAAGTAATTGTCAACAAATCAACGGTACCCATTGGTTCTGGAGATTGGGTAAGGATGATTGTCCTAGATGGGGTAGCTGAACGCCAGAAATCTTTGGTAACTGCAGGAGGGCAAGCTGAAACTGAACCAGCAGAAGACATTACCGCGGATTTTGATGTGGTCAGTAATCCAGAGTTTCTCCGAGAAGGTTCAGCAGTTTACGATACCTTTAATCCAGACCGTATTGTCCTAGGAGGCAATAGCGAAAAAGCGATCGCAATGATGAAGGAACTGTATCAACCAATTGTCGAACGCCAGTTTGCTGAAGACAAATCCCTTCCCCCAGTTCCAGTGCTAGGTACAGATCTCAGCTCAGCTGAGATGATTAAATATGCGGCTAATGCCTTTTTGGCTACTAAAATTAGCTTTATTAATGAAATTGCCAATATTTGCGATCGCGTAGGTGCTGATGTTACCCAAGTTGCCCAAGGAATTGGTTTAGATTCCCGGATTGGCAACATAGTGAAGTTCAAAAAGGTATTCCTGGACTAGACATTAACTATACGTTTGCTGCCACGTTATTTTTTGGTGCTTTAACAGTAGCAAAATGGGCGTATAGCCACCAAAATTTGATTGCTAATGCAGC
>NZ_JAAHGN010000926.1:0-3063 GCF_010672485.1 Moorena sp. SIO2C4
TTACCCAGGTTATTTTGAATCATTGCCCAATTCTGAGGATTGGCTGTGGTGTCATGATGAGAGATGGCTTCTTGGTAGGCTGCGATCGCTTTCTTTAAATTCGGCACTGGTGATTGATGTTGCGCTAGATTCCAGTAAGCCGTTCCTAAGTTATTCTGGGTTGAAGCATATTTAACCAAGTCATGGTCAGCACCGCCATAGCGCAAAGCTTCTTCATAGGCGCGAATAGAATTTTCCAGATTTTTAGCTAAATCTTGGTACTGGGCTAACTCTCCATAAGCTGTTCCCAAATTATTCTGTATCATGCTAAAAATTTCGGGAGATTGTTCCGCTAAAAAGTCAGTTAGTGCTACTTGATAGCATTTAATGGCTTGCTCTAAATAAGAGAGCATCAGGTTGTCATTGTTCGGACAACGAGATAGCATCCAGTAGAAATTTCCCACATCATTGAGGATAGCGGATTCTTCGATAGGTGTGAATTGTGACCATTGCAGCGCCTGCTCATAAGCCTGGATTGCGATCACTAAGTTTTCCTCAGAGGCATCTCCTTGTTCAATCAGGTAGCGATAATGATTGCCCAATTCAAGATAGGTTTGGCCTGTAGATGGTTTTTGAGTTCCAGGTTGCAAGTTATTTGGTTCAGAGTTATCTTGTGGTGTTTCAGTTTCAGTTGTCGGTCGCAGGTTATTTATTTGTAAGTTATCTTGTGGTGTTTCACTGTGATTTTCAAGTCGCACATTCTTTGATTGAAAGTTATCGTTTAAAGCTTCAACATTAAAACTTTTAACTGTCAACATATCCTCTTGCCCTAACAGTGTCTCCACATCTTCCTGACCAGGATCGATTACTGTTGTTGAGGGGGGTAATGTGTAAGAAGCCTGTGCTGTATCAGCCACCCTTTGGGATAGGGGTGTTGGTTCTCCTTCAAACTCAAAGAAACCAGTGTGCTGTTGCCAAAATTCTGGTACCGACTGCTGAATGGAATAAAACCAAGGTCGTGGCAACCAGAGCAAGAAAGTCAGTTCCCAGTAGCTGAGATTATTCCCAATTGACTGTAAATGCCTGAGAAACAATCGTTGCAGTGCTGCGGGTTGCCGTGTTAAGTTTTCTATACCCAGAATCTGAAATCCCGGTATACTTTCAGAAGTGTAAGATTCCTCATGGTCGGTTAACCATTGACTAATCTGAGCTAAGGGATTGGGTTCGCTCAGATTTAAATTCAGGCTGACCAAGTTTGGGTAACCTTGGTGGTTCATTGACCCGTTTGCTGCACATAAGCCTAACTCCCGGTATAATTGATCTGCTAGCTGGTTGCGCAGATTCAGGTCATCACACACTGCCAAAAAAAGCTGGCGGCGCAGACCAATACTCAAAGCGAGTTTCAAACGTTGATAGGTTTGCCGATTCCAACTGGAAATTTCTTGATTTGAGGCAATGTCCGTTACTATCATGCTGGCATAGGTGTCAGAGCAAAGGGATTCCATATCAACCTTTTCCTGGTTTTGTTGCCTAAGTCAGGATTGAACTTGAATATTCTGTGATCGTGGCTTAATTTATCACTACTTAGCACTCAGGACGATTTTAAGGTAAGTATTGTTTAAGTATCATTACAAAATAAATTACCTCTTCCTATTATCGGTAAGGCTTATAACATCAGGATTTTTATTTTGTAAAACAGGTAATTTTTTTTGTGTGACTACTTACAAATCACTTAGCATTGCTATATCCGTATTTATAACGATTGTTGAAAAATAATAGTATATAAAAATCAGTAATTTTAACCATAGCTATTACCATAAATTTAGTCAACAATAGATTAAAGTATAGCGCTACGCGCAAGGCAATAGGCAATAGGCATGCTAGCAATAGCTGAATATAATAGCTTTTGCTGCTTTTATAAATGTCCTAACCTTAATGGGTAGTGCTATATATCGCTGTTTACTAAATTATCGTAAGCATATGCGCTACAGATGGTGCTACTTGAGGTGCTATCAGCTATCAGCTGTCAGCCGTCAGCTGTCAGGCGTTGGCCTTTGGCACCTCAATTATCGTGGCATAGGCTTCGACGCTGGGACGTAGCGCATAAGCTAAATCCTTACTTTGTATAGTAAATAGGTACAAATATTTTTCCCGATTCCCGATTCCCGATTCCCGATTCCCGATTCCCGATTCCCGATTCCCGATGACCTGTTCCCTGTTCCCTGTTCCCTGTTCCCTAGAAATGATTAAACTCAATCAACATTTAATAACTTATTTAGGTAGCTGCGCCTTATCTGCACTGGTGCTATTTCCAGGATTAGCTAAAGCTCAGGTTCAAGTTTCTCCCTTAGTTATTGAAGAAGAAGCAGAACGAGGTCAAGCTAGAGGTATCATCAACGTCACCAATCGCAGTAATAAGGCATTTCGAGCCCGTGTCTATGCGACACCTTTCACCTACGATGAAAATGGGTTTGAAGCATTGGAATCTAGCTCTAATGATTTAACCCCTTATCTACAATTCTCCCCTCGTGAATTGGTGGTAGAACCAGGCGTAACTCGCCGCATCCGAATGATTTCCCGCTTTCCTCCTAGTATGGAAAAAGGGGAATATCGGGCAGTGATTTTCACAGAAAATCTGGAACATTCCCAGAATAACCGTGGTGGTGTCAGTATGGGCATCGTACCTCGCATTGGTGTGACTGTCTATGTACGTCATGGAGATATTTCTCCCAAATTGACCGTAGAGGAAGCGAGCTTTGATCACAAGAGTAAGCAGATTCTGTTACAGGTTAGCAACAGTGGCAATGCCACTGCACGACCCAAGGTGGAGTGGACTCTCAAGCAGGGAACCACTACGGTCACCACTGGCAAACAAAACGAATGGACAGTGATTGCTGGGGGGGAACGGAAGATTTCTATCGGATATCCTAGTGATGCCAAGGAATTGACAGCTGGACAATACCAATTGACTGGAACCTTGCTTTGGGGCGAAGAAGAGAATCGACAAAGTGTGCCTTTTCCGAAGAGCGTTGGGGAGGGAAAGAGGGGAAATCCCGGTGGGCGCCGTATCAATTAAAAAAAAAA